>NZ_FNFO01000012.1 GCF_900100765.1 Catalinimonas alkaloidigena
CTTTGCGTGTGACCTTTCGATCAAAAGCGGCTGCAAAACTAGTAACCTTTTTCCCTCCTGTCAACCCCTCTACCCAAAAATATTTTCGCTCGCCTTCCCTCCGCTTCCCCTCGCCAGCTTCTCCGTCGAAGGGGCTGCAAAGGTAAGCAAAGGCCCGACACCCGCAATACCTCACTTCAAAAAAATGTAACCTTTTTACAGCCCTCCTTTTTCCTCAGCCTGACGGTAAGATGACTATGCCACTACACTGCGTTGCTACCTTCGGCCATGAGAATCACCGAATGCCTTTTAATTCAACTACTTACCTCCCCTACTCAAGGCTTCTTACGCAGCGCACTTGCCTGTGCGGCCGCAGCTTTTGCTTTCTATTATATAGGTATAGAAGATCAGAACCGCCCCGGCGCTACCCTTGGCAGAGCGGGGGCGGTTTTGATATCAATCACGGGCTATTCGGTAGCGACCAAGACGAGCTGGAGCTGATCAGCTTTGCTTACGTTCTTACAGAACTCAGCAAACTCTTTATAGCGAGTCGCCGGATACTGTCCTTTTTTCATCTCCAACGTCCGCATGTATACAATCTGATCTCCCTCCTGGCTTACATCAACTTGATAGCGTCCGAATGCAGACTGGAACTGCGCACCCTCTCCCAAGAACTCTACCTTGTACCCTTCGGGCAAGCGGTAGCGGATCGTGTCGGCATCTAAAAAGCTCATTGACAGAAAGACATCGCCGCGGCGCTCGGATTTGGTTTCCAGGCGCATGTCGAAGCGATTCATAAGATTGGGCTTCAGAAACAAGCGCTTTCCGCTGCTGGCGGCGCAGTTGCGTACCGTGAGGTCGAGCGCCTCGGTCACTTCCGGTATGCGTGCCTTGTGCTCCTCAAACGAAAAGTTGTTGATCTCGAAACTTGGGATGTCGATTCTCTTATATAACCACTTACGCTGTTCGTCGTGGGTCTCGCCATGAATCACCCGGTGGTAGGAGTCCTGCTGCAGGCCCGTATACACCGTCTTGATGTGCGCAGTGGCGTGTCCGCTCGCCTGCAACTGCACCTCAGCCGTGCGCGACAGACGATTGCTCTGGGCATCGTACACTGGGGTGTGCACCACCTTACCGCCCTCGGGCGTGATCATCAGGGCATGACGGTCGCCGGTAAAGCGCCCGGCATAGCCCATGGGGTTGCTCTGACTGGTGCATTCCAGCCATACGGTGTCGGCGGCGAGCGGCACGCAAAGCACCACGTGGTTAAACTGCCGGCTCGGGAAATCGACGAGCATGTCGGTTTCGTCCGCCCCGGCGGCAATCAGGGTATAGTAACTCGTAATGCCAGCGGCCCGCAGCAACGCTTTTGTGTAATTAGAAAGCGCTTTGCAATCGCCGTAGCCTTTGGCATCGACCTCGCTGGCTGGAAACGGCTGCCACCCGCCAATGCCGAGCTGAATGCTCACGTAACGGGTTTTGCCTTGCATGAATTCGTACACGCGGCGAATCTTCTCGTACGGATCGTCAGTGCCTTCCACCAGAGCTTTAACCTGCGCTTCGGTGGCGGCCGGCAGCTGGTCGCGCCCTTCGTTCAATACGTTGCTCCACTGCCCGAAAGAAGCCCAGGTGGACGCATCACCGGCGTAACCGTCGACTTCAAACTCGACGGGCGCGGTTCTGACGATGGGCACATACTGCTCGAACGAACCGCTGAACGGCTCTCTTTTAACCGGCGAAAGGTCCTGCAACGTCCAGGTGTGCACGTGTTTGCCGTCCTGAGTTTCTACTTTTCTGGTCAGGGGCGACGTGGGATCGCCCGCTTCACCTCCGGTCCGGTCCGTTGGCTGCGGTACGTTTTCGTGGTAGCGGAGCGTCATCCCCGACGGCATGGAAATAACCAGACGTGCCTTCTCAATGGCCAGGTTTTCTTCATCCTGCGGGGCCCACTCCGGATAAAACAACGTTGCCCGCCAATCCCATTCGTATTCGAATTCAACGGTGTAGGGATATTGCTCCCGCTGAAACTCCGCCACCTTGATGCGGTTGTCGCTGTAGAGCGAAAACCCGTCGAAGGCGCTGAAATCGCGGATATCCGATTTCTTTAACCGCTCCACCACTTTACCTTCTGCGTCGTACAACGTGCCCGACAACGATTTGAACCGCATGAGCTTATCGTAGTTTACCACGACCGTGGCGTAATCTTTGGCTCGTTTGTCGAGCACCGTGACGGCGTAATGAACTCGATATACCGCTTCGCCGCGTGACTTGACGTCGAAGAACGTTTCGTGATCGCGGATTACGGCGTAAGCGTTTTCCTTTAAAGCCGCCGGAATGGCCGCAACCGGATACATAGGATCGGCAGCCTGGGCCACGCCCGTCCACAGCATCGCGCAACCCATGCATAATCGAAATAAGAACGTGTTCGTTTTCATGGTGTCGGGCTTTAGTTTTTCTTCAACACCACCTGTTCGGCGTGCTTGGCGACGATCATATTATAGAACTCGCGCAGGTAGGTATACTCCTCGCCAAAGTACATCGGCTTCATGAGTTGAACCTTACTGATGACCTGTACCTTATTGTTCATCACCGTGGCGCTGTACGTAAACTTTCCGCCTTTGTCGGGAAGCGTTACCAACACTGGTTTGGGCATCTCCTCCACGCTATAGCCTTCTGGAATGTTGATGGAAACGATGTGGACCTTTTCGCTGGTCATTCCGTAGTCAACCGGGAACTTGCGCGCTTCCGATTTAAACGGATTTTCGGTGATGCCTTCCAGCATCATGGGCGTCAGGTAGATCATGTCCCCGGTGGCCATGCCCCCTTCCGTCGCGATGTCGTACTCCAGTTTCAGGGCTTCGTCCGCTTGCTCCAGGTTGCTGATCGCCAGATTGCTGACGTTCCAGTCGCTGTGCTTCTTGACAAACGCATCGGTAAATTCGTCTTTCCCCTCTTTCAGAATGGCACTGCGGGTAATCATGGCGGCGTGTCCGGCACTCGACACGTTCATACGGCCGACCACTTGCCCCGCTTCGTCCAGTTCGATCTGCGCCTGCGTCATCAAAGAGGCGCGCGCGTTGCCCTGAGTCTCTACCCATCCCGGCCGGGTGGTAGAAACCCGCCAGCCGTTTCCGTTCAGGCACCGGAAGGGCAGCATGTCGGGCATCGACAGGGGGTCGGTGGCATCGATCAAAAATTCCGCACCTTCGTGCTGCACCGCGACTACTACGTAATTGAACCGGGCGATCAGCGGTACGGCCGGGTTAACGCGGCCGTGGCTGCGGGTGCTCAGAATCACCGGATCAGCTTGGTAGCCGGCTTCGCGCAACATCGCCGTCAGAATCAGGTTCACCTCCGCCACGTTGCCAACTCCTTTGTCGTACGCCTTGCGCAAGCCGTTCGACAGAAAAATGTGGTTCATCTCGCCGTTCCATTTCACTTTGCTACGGACGTGGTTGAAAATGGCGGCCATTTGTGCGGCCGGTTGGCTGTGCTGCGTTTTGATCAACGCCAGTTCGTTTTTAAAGTACCCGGTTCGGCTGATCGACTGCCCGAAATCATCGCTCTCCAGCAAATCCTTATTTAAGGTCGCCCAACTCCGGGCGTAGCTGTCCGTCATTTGCCCAGGAATCTCGACTCCCGTCAACTCGAACTCGATCTTCGCGATGTAATCGGCGAAGGTCGTCATGTACTGCTCTTCATGCAGCGCCGGCACCTCCTTCATGATCCATTTGTACTCGACGCTGGGAATGTTTTGCACGTGACTCTGCAACGAAGACTGACCGGAGCGTCCTTGGCCGTTGTTATAGGTCATGTTCAGTTGTGTCGAGGCGCGCTTCTGATCCGCCACAAAGAAAGGTTCGTACCCCTGCGACAGTTGCTTGTACACAAACCAGTCGGGAATGGTCACGTTGTATTCCGACCATAATACAGGAATGTCCGACTGAAATGCCCAGTCGCGCAGGTTCCACAAGAAGGGCGATTGTATGCGGTACGTAAATTCGATGATCGATCCTTCGCGCACGTTGGGCAGCGTAAACTTCTGCCGCTGGATCGTCTTCGATAGCTCTTCGGAAAAGATGCCGGACTTGTCCAGCTTTTCCTTTTCTACTTTTCCGTCGACCAGATTGTACGTGTAGCCCTTCAGCGTGGGCAGCACTTCCTTGTCGCCGCTACGTTCGGTCAGCGTTACATAACTGGAAGCGTAGTCCAGACCGGCTTTGGTGAGGATCTTGATGCGTGTATGGCGCTCGAAGTTGACGCGAAGCCCCAGACCATTAGCCCATTCGAAATAGCTTTGTCCTACGTCGAACAGTACCACGGCGGCCGCGCCCGAATCGGAGGCGGGTAAGGCTACTGAAAAATCCTCCACTTCGATTTTCCCGAACTTTTGCTGAGGCGATTGCGCTCTTCCCGTCCCCCATAGGCAGACTAACAGACTCGTTATGAGTCCGTTACGGATCGATAAAAAATGCATTTAGCTATGTTAAAGAGTGAACACAGTTAAGAATTATAGGCAAATAAATAATCATTACTTCATAAATCCTATTTTTATTTTGTTGAAGTTTTCTTGATTTTTACCGGCTTCTTACCCCCATTGAAAGGGAAGCGTCATTTTAGGCAAACGTCTGCATAGAGGTCTTCTCCGATTCCTGCCTATTTTTGCCTACGATTAACTTAATAATCCTACATGAAACTAGCTGCCATCGACGCCGGCTCTAATGCCGTCCGCCTCCAGATTACCGAAGTAATCGAATACCGTGGCAACGCTACGTTCAAACGACTGGAATACATTCGCTTTCCGCTGCGGTTGGGGCTTGATGTGTTCAACGGGGGCGAAATCAGCCCCATGTTGCAGGAGAAGTTTCTGCGCCTGATGCAGGCCTTCAAAATCATGATCGATCTCTATAATGTAGACGACGTGATGGCCTGCGCGACGTCGGCCATGCGCGAAGCCCTCAACGGACACGATTTGGTAGCACGGGTGGCCGAAGAAGTGGGCATCGACATCGAAATCATCGACGGCAAGCGCGAAGCCGAGATTACCAATGCCGCCATTATCCGGACCCTGACGAACGGCGGTTACCTGCACATCGACGTAGGGGGCGGCAGCACCGAACTTAACGTCTACTACCGCCAGCAGAAAGTGGCGTCGGAATCGTTCCGGCTGGGATCGGTCCGGAACCTGCAAAACAAAGCGCTTCGCGAAGTGTGGCAGGAGATGACCGACTGGATTCAGAACGAAGTGAAGGAAGAATACCGCCCGCTGACGGCAGTGGGCACCGGGGGCAACATCCTGGCGATCTACGAACTGGCCGCGAAGAAGAACCTGCGTAACCGCTCGATCGACCTCAGCGAGATGAAAAACGTCCGGCACCGCCTGGAAATGCTCACGCTTGAGGAACGTCTGAACGTGCTGATGCTCCCTGCCGACCGTGCCGATGTCATTGTACCGGCTTCGGAAATTTACCTGACGGTAATGAAGCTGGCGAAAGCCAAGAAGATTCAGGCCCCGGAAATTGGATTGAAAGACGGCATGTTGCAGGTACTCTACGAACGCCAACTGGAAAAGCGCGTTACCGAATGAGTGCCGTTGCGCGCCGCAACCGCCCGTAGCGGCCGTTCGGACGCGCGTTGCTCTTCACCCGGCGGCCCGCCACCTTAACTTAATTAGTGCATGAAAATCAAAGAGGTTCTCCACCACCTGGAAGCCCTGGCTCCGCCTGCCCTACAGGAAAGTTACGACAACGCCGGGCTCATCACCGGCCATCCCGACTGGGAAGTAACCGGCGCACTGCTGACGCTGGACTGTACCGAGCCGGTGATCGAAGAAGCCCTCCAAAAGAGCTGCAACCTGATTATCGCCCACCACCCCATCGTATTCCGCGGTTTGAAAAGCCTGACCGGTCGCAATTACGTGGAACGGACGGTGATTACCGCGCTGAAAAACGACATTGCCGTTTACGCCATCCACACCAACCTCGACCATGTGCACCAAGGCGTCAACGCCCGCATTGCTCAACGGTTGGGCTTACAGCAACCGCGCATTTTGTCCCCCAAAGAAGGAATGTTGCTGAAACTCACGGTGTTTGTTCCCCGCGAAAACAGCGCCGCCCTCCGTGAAGCGCTTCACCAGGCGGGAGCCGGCAACATCGGCAACTATTCCGAGTGCAGCTTTCGGACCGACGGAATGGGCACGTTTCGTCCCAACGAACGGGCCAACCCGCACCTCGGCACACACCACCACCTGGAGGAGGTTCAGGAAGAACGCATCGAGGTGATTCTGCCTACCTGGCAACGCGGGGCCGTGCTGAGCGCCATGCGCCAGGCCCACCCGTACGAGGAAGTGGCGTATTACCTTTCGCCCCTCGAAAACACCTGGCAGGAAGTAGGCGCCGGGATGATTGGCACGTTGCCCACGCCCCTGTCCGAACGCGATTTCCTGGCCTACCTGAAAGAAAAGATGCAGTTGCAGGTGATTCGCCATACGGCCCTACGCCAGCGGCCGGTCGAGCGCGTCGCCGTTTGCGGCGGGGCGGGCAGCTTTCTGCTTAAACCCGCCCTGCGCCAACAGGCCGACGTATTGGTCACGGCCGATTTCAAATACCATGAGTTCTTCGATGCGGACGGAAAAATCGTCATTGCCGACATCGGCCACTTTGAGAGCGAAACCTTTACGCGAGAATTACTAGGCGACTACTTGTCGGAAAAAATTGCTAATTTTGCGACCTATTTTTCGGAAACCCCGACCAACCCCGTACATTATTTCTTCTGATTCATGGAAAAAACCGTCGCCCAGAAATTAGATGCCCTCAAGCATCTCCAAGATATTGACTCTCAAATCGACGCCATCAAAAAGATTCGCGGTGACCTTCCGGAAGAGGTGAGTGACCTGGAAGACGAGATTGCTGGTTATGAGACACGGGTTCGGAAATTTGAAAACGAACTGGTTGATCTGAACGAAGAGATCAACCGCAGCAAGCAGGAAATCAAGACGGCCGAAAAACTCATCAAGAAGTATGAGGAACAGCAGATGAACGTCCGCAACAACCGCGAATACGACGCCATCAGCAAAGAGGTCGAACTGCAAACCCTCGAAATCCAGATTCTGGAGAAACGCATCCGGGAAATCAACTACAAGATCGATCGTAAGAAAGAAGAGATCGATCAGTTGAAAAACATGATGGAAGAACGGGGACAGGATCTTGACAACAAGAAAAACGAACTGAACAACATCATTGGCGAAAGCGAGCACGACGAGCAGAAGCTTGTGGACGAGCGCGAAAAAGCCGTGGGTGAGATCGAAGATCGCTTGCTCTATTCCTACAACCGTATCCGCAAAAACGCCCGGAACGGACTGGCCGTTGTTTCAGTCCGTCGCGATGCCTGCGGTGGCTGCTTCAACCAGGTGCCACCGCAACGGCAGGCCGACATTCGCGACAAGAAAAAAATCATTGTTTGCGAACACTGCGGTCGTATTCTGGCCGATGTAGAAAGCGTCGAAGTCTAAACCATGCCATCCCTTTTGGTAGGGCAGGTATTTGCTATTTCCCGAAAGAGGGCAGCCGTGTGCTGCCCTCTTTTCCTTTTATTGCTGCCGTTGGTGGGGCTGGCCCAATCGTCCGATTTCCGCTACGACGTACCGCTCCAACGCGCCCACGAGGCCTTGCTGCAATTGCGTCTGGACGAGGCGTGCCGCCAACTGGCCGGGCTGCGTGCTCAGCAGCCCTCTAACGGGATGGTGCTCTGGCTCGAAAACTACGCCGACGTGGCTGTGTTGCTGACCCGGGAAGAGCACCACGAATACGAACGCCGCAAACCGCACGAAGCGGCCCGTCTCAAAGCGCTGGCCCAGCTCGACGCCCGCTCTCCTTATTACCTCTTTACGCAGGCGGAAGTCAAACTTCAGTGGGCCATTGTTCATTACCGTTTCGGCGAAAACTGGGCCGCCGCGCGGGGCATCTGGCAGGCCTGGCAGTGGCTGAAAGAAAACGACCGCAAGTTTCCGGACTTTGCCCTGCATCAGAAATCGCTGGGTGTTCTGCACGTGCTGCTCGGCTCCATTCCCGAGAAATACGATTGGATGATGGCACTGCTCGGTTTGCGGGGCGACGTGCAGGAAGGCATGGCCCGACTGGTCCGCGCCGCCGAAACCACCGGCCCCACACAAACCGAAGCCGCCTTTCTGCGTGCGTTGCTACAGCATTACGTTTTGCGGCAGGACCAGGCAGCGCTTCAGGCGCTCGACTCGCTGCGGCAACGCCATCCTGACAACGAGTTGATCGACTTTTTCTACCTCAATTCGCTCCTGAAGTCGTCGCAGAACGAAAAAGCGCTGGCGCTGTACCGGCCGGAACGCTTCGACAGCACGTATCTGCCATTGCCGTTTTACCCGTACCTGCGCGGGGAAATGTTGCTCTACCGGGGGGATTACGACGCTGCGGCAACTCAACTGGCGCAGTTTGTGGGCAGCTATACCGGCCACAATCACCTGAAAGACGGCTATTACAAACTGTTTCTGGCCTACTGGCTCAGCCACCAGGAAACGGCGGCCCAAGCAGCACTGGCGCACATCAAAAACATGGGGACCACACTTACGGACGCCGACCGTTACGCGCTACGATTCGCCGAGGATCAGCCCCTGCCCCACCGCGCTCTGTTGCGCGCCCGCCTCTTTTCCGACGGCGGATATTATGAGGAAGCCCAGGCGACGCTCCGTACGAAGCGTGCCGACGATTTTAAAAACCTGCGCGACCAAACGGAGTTTTATTACCGTCAGGGACGGATTTATCAATTGCAGGGCAAGTCCGCTGAGGCGCTGCAGCTGTACGCACAGACCATCCGCACGGGCGGCGAACACCCCTGGTACTATGCGCCCAACGCCGCGCTGCAATCGGGGTATCTTCTGCTGGCGCGAGGCGAGCTGGAAGGAGCGCAGCAGTCGTTTCGGCAGGCCCTCTCGTTCCCGGATCATCCGTATAAAGACAGTATCGACAACAAAGCCCGCGCCGCCTTACAGCAGCTTCGCCATCGCTAGTCTATGGAAACGCAGTACTTCCCGGTTGAAGATCTGGCTACGTTCCGCCAGCAGGCGTTGCGGTGGGCCAGTCGGCAGGAGCCGGTTCTCTACCTGAATCCCAACGACCTTGCCTATCCGCACGGTGCCTTCCGGCACCTGCTGGCCGTCGGCGCACGGCGCGTGCTGCCCGTCACGCCACAGTTCTTCGATCGGTTGGCCGACTTTCACCAAGGGCGGTGGCTCTTCGGCTATTTTGGCTACGATCTGAAGAACCAACTCGAACGCCTGCACAGCCACCACCCCGACCGCATCGGTTTTCCGGACGCCTTTTTCTTTGAACCGCTGGTGCTGCTGTTCCTGGACGAAACTCGCGTCGGCATTGGGTCCGATCAGCCGCAAAGCATTTACGAAGCCATTCGGGCGGAACCGCGTTCTGAAACCAAAGCCACTAACAACCCCGTACAGCTTCGGGCTTCTGTCGACCGGGCTACCTACGTGCAAAACGTCGCCCACATCCGGCAGCACATCGAGGAAGGCGATGTGTATGAACTGAATTACTGCACCGAATTTTTTGCTGAAGAAGCTACGCTCGATCCGCTGGCCACGTACCTCGCTTTGAACGCCCGGTCGCCCACGCCGTTTTCAGCTTTTCTACGACTTGGCGAGCGGTACCTGATGTGCGCCTCGCCCGAACGCTTCCTGAAAAAAGAAGGCGCTCACATCATTTCGCAGCCGATCAAAGGCACCATCCCGCGCTCGCGCCACACCATGACCGACGCCCGTCTGCGCCACGCCCTGTACCACAGCCCCAAAGAGCGGGCGGAAAACATGATGATTGTCGACTTGGTGCGCAACGATCTGGCCCGGAGTGCGCAACCCGGCACCGTTCAGGTCGACGAGCTTTTCGGCATTTACCCGTTTCGCCATCTTCACCAGATGATTTCGACCATCAGCGCGCAACTGCGTCCTGACCTTTCTTTTGTCGACGCAATTCGCTGCGCCTTTCCGATGGGCAGCATGACCGGAGCACCCAAGATCCGAGCGATGGCGTTGATCGAACAGTACGAAAACCGGCGCCGGGGACTGTTCTCAGGCGCGGTCGGCTACATGACCCCCGAAGGCGATTTCGATTTCAACGTCGTGATCCGCAGTCTGTTCTACCACACTACCACACAAACGCTTTCGTTTCAGGTAGGCAGCGCCATTACCTACGATTCCGTGGCCGCCCGCGAGTGGGACGAGTGCCAGCTAAAAGCCCGCGCCATCCGCGAGGTGCTGGAAAAGCGCTTGTAGGTAAACAGTACCAACGATAGGATGCAAAGACCGATCTTGTATTGGCGTACCATAACTTTTGATTCAATCACCGATTAACGCCATGAACCGCTCAACCAATAAGCAATCATTGGTTAGCTTTGGCCCTTTACCTGCTTATGGCCCGAAAGCCCAAATCTTCTGCCCGCGAATGGACTGAAGCGATTCTTTTTGCAGTAGTCGCCGCCACGCTGATCCGATGGCTGTTTTTAGAAGCCTTCACCATTCCGAGCCCCTCCATGGAAAAAACGCTCCTCGTGGGCGATTTTCTCTTTGTCAGTAAAATTCATTACGGAGCACGCACGCCCCAGACGCCCCTCCAGGTGCCGTTGACTCACCAGACGCTCTGGGGTACCGACCAGCCCTCCTATTCCACCAGGCTCCAGTGGCCCATGTTCCGGTTGCCGGGCATTTCGCACGTGCAGCGCAACGACGTAGTCGTCTTCAACTTTCCGCCCGAGCTCGATCATCCCGTCGACCTCAAAACGCACTACATCAAGCGCTGTCTGGCCGTGGGAGGCGATACGCTCCAAATCCGGAACCGTCAGGTGTACATCAACGGAGAAGCCGCGCCCAATCCGACAGAGATGCAATTCAGTTACCTGCTCGAGGTCGGGACGGTCGAACTCAAACCCGCGTTCTTCAAGCAGTGGGACATTCGGGAGTGGCAGCGGGTACCGGGCGGTTTCAAAATCTACACGACGCCGGCCATTGCCGATTCGCTGCGGAACGAAGCACAGGTCAAGCGCCTGGAGCCGTTGGAAGAACAACCCGGCGTCGCCGACAATTACGTTTTTCCCAACGCCGCCGCCCTTTTTCCCTGGAATCAGGACAACTTCGGGCCGTTGTGGATTCCGGCCGAGGGCGGCACCCTCCCGATGACGAAAGAAAACGTGGCACTCTATGGGGAGACGATCCGCCGGTACGAACATCTGCGCAAAGTCGAACTTAAAGACAACCAACTGCTGATCGACGGGGCACCGGTGCAGGAATATACGTTCCGACAGAACTACTATTTTATGATGGGCGACAACCGCCACAACTCGCTCGACTCGCGTTACTGGGGCTTTGTGCCAGAAGACCACATCGTCGGCAAAGCCATTTTTATCTGGATGTCGATGGAACGGGAAAACAAAGGCACCGACGGCGTGCGGTGGAACCGGATTTTCCAGGCCATCCGGTGAATGGAAGGCGCTGATTACGACTCGTCGCATGAAGTCAACCTGTTCAGCGCCCGATTATCTCTAAAATTGAGTACAAAGGCCACGACTCGTGTTTCTCTATACCTGAATACCTATATAATACGTCTCTTCACAGAACTGCTACTTTCCCATCGCTATGGTGCGTTGTCTTCTCTTTTGCCTCTTGGGTCTGTTGGGATCGGCGGGGGCTTACGCCCAAACGTCCGAAATCCGGGGGTTTCTGTACGATGCGGCCAGCGGTGAGCCGCTTCTGTATACGCCCGTTTTTCTGGTGGGCACTTCGTACGGCGCAGTTACGGACGTAAACGGCTACTTCAGCCTCAACCGCATCCCGCCCGGCGACTACACGCTACGGGCGACTTCGCTCGGTTACGACACCCTAACCGAAGCGGTCTCGGTTACGGCCGGGCAAATCCTGACGCGCAAACTCTACCTGAACGAACAGGTACAAGAACTCCAGACGGTTGAAGTCCGCAGCACGCGCATCCCGAAAGAAAGCGTGGTGAACGCTTCGGTCACGACCATCACGCCCCAGCAGATCAAACTGTTGCCCAGCGTCGGGGGTGCCCCCGACGTAGCGCAATACCTCCAAACCATTCCCGGCGTGATTTTTACCGGTGATCAGGGCGGTCAGCTCTACATCCGGGGCGGTACGCCGGTGCAGTCGCTGTTTCTGCTCGATGGCATGATCATCTACAACCCGTTGCATTCCATCGGGTTGTTCTCCGTATTCGATACCGACATTCTGAAAAGCGTCGACGTCTATACGGGCGGTTTCGGGGCAGAATACGGTGCCCGTACCTCGGCGGTCGTGGACCTGCACACGGCCGATGGCAACAAAAACCGCCTGACGGGCCAACTCGGGGCCAATCCGTTTACTGCCAAACTGACGCTGGAAGGGCCTCTGAAAAAAGCTGACGCCAACGGCACCGCCATCACGTTTCTGCTGAGCGGCCGCACCTCCTACCTGAATCGCACGTCCACCACGCTCTACGACTACGCCCAAACCAGCAACGCCGTGCAGTCGAACGCGGGCCTCCCTTACCAGTTCAACGATTTCTACGGCAAGGTGACCCTTTCGGGGGCGGGGGGCAGCAAGCTTAGCCTGTTCGGGTTCAACTTCAACGACCGGGCCGACCTAGGCTATCCGTTCAGCTTTGGCTGGGATTCGTGGGGAGCGGGTTCCAACTTCCTTCTTCTGTTCAACGGCTCGTCGGTGGTAATGGAAGGGCGCTTTGCTTACAGCCAGTACCAGATTGGCCTGACGGAAGCCACGGCCGCACCCCGCGAAAGCAGCATCGGGAGTTTCAACGGCGGGCTCGATTTCACCTACTACTTGGGCAAGAGTGACCTGAAATATGGATTCGGGGTGATTGGCAACAACACCAGTTTTACCTCGGCCGGTACGCCCACGCAGCGGCAGTTGTTGTACGACCTCAAGGCCTTCAATACCGAACTCTTTGGGTACGCCCGCTACCGGATTGTACACCCGCGTTTTGTACTGGAACCCGGCTTTCGGGTGCATTATTACGCCTCGCTCAACCAGATTTCGCCAGAACCGCGCCTCGGTGCCAAATTCAACCTGACCGACCGGGTACGCCTGAAAGCGGCGACGGGGCTCTACTCGCAGAACCTGATCGCGACGCAATCGGACCGCGACGTGGTCAACCTGTTTACCGGCTTCGTTTCCAGTCCGGATCGCATTGCCGGGGCCGACGGCCAAACCGTCAGCGACCGGCTGCAACGGGCGTTTCACCTGGTCACGGGGGTGGAATGGGATCTCAACGACGACCTGGAACTGAACGTAGAGCCTTACCTGAAACAGTTCGGGCAGGTGATCAACGTGAACCGGGAACGGCTCCGCTCCAGCGATCCGGAATTTATTGTCGAGCAGGGACTCGCACGTGGGGTCGATGTGTCGCTGCGCTACGTGCAAGGTTCTCTGCTGTTGCAAGGCACTTATTCGCTGGCGGAAGTGACGCGCCAGTACGATACGCGCGAAGGCCTCCCCCTTACGTACTACCCCAACTTCGACCGGCGGCACAACGTGAACCTGCTCGGCGTGCTATCGTTCGGCGCCCGGCAGGACTGGGAAGTCAGCGCCCGCTGGAATCTGGGCTCCGGTTTTCCGTTTACGCAAACCCAGGGATTTTACGAGAACCTGAGTTTCGGGAACGACCTGAGCGTAGACCTGAGTCAGTTGAACGGGAATCTGGGCATTCTTTACACGAGCGACTTCGACCCGACGCTGCTCAACGCCGGGCGGCTCCCCTACTACCACCGCCTGGACCTTTCTCTGAAGAAAACGTTTACACTGAATCGTTACTCCAAGTTTGAGATCAACGCCGGGGTGACCAACGCCTACAACCGAAAGAATTTATTTTACTTCGATCGAGTGAATTACCAGCGCGTCAACCAGTTACCGATTCTGCCGACGCTGGGCGTCAACTGGTCTTTTTAACCTTTTCCGCTTCATTATGCCTTTTAAAACGTTCGTCTTCTTCCTAATCACGCTGCTTGCTTCCGCTGCCCTTCACGCGCAAACGTCCTACGACCTGGTAGTGGCGGCCGACGGCAGTGGCGACTTCACCACCATCCAGGCGGCATTCGATGCCGTGCCCGCACTGCGCAAAAACCGAACGCAGATTTTTGTCAAACCCGGTACGTACAAAGAAAAACTCACGCTACCCGCCAACAAAACGAACGTTTCGCTGATTGGCGAATATCCACACACTACGGTCATCACCTACGACGATTACGCTTCGAAAAAGAACCGGTTCGGCGAAGAGATCGGCACGTCGGGTTCGTCAGGATTTTTCGTGTTCGGCGATGGCTTCATTGCCCGCAACCTTACCTTTCAGAACTCGGCGGGACCCGTAGGACAGGCCGTGGCGGTGCGCGTCGATGGCGACCAGGTTATTTTCGACAATTGTCGCTTCCTCGGTTTTCAGGACACCCTCTACCCGCACGGCGAAAAAAGCCGCCAGTACTACCGCAACTGCTACGTGGAAGGCACGGTCGATTTTATTTTCGGCTGGTCGACGGCCGTATTCGAAGACTGCGAAATCTTCTGTAAAGAGAGCGGCTACATCACCGCCGCCTCTACGCTGGAAGAAACGCCCTACGGCTTTGTTTTCCTGCGCTGCAACCTCACGGGCAGCGCGCCCGCCCATTCCTTTTACCTGGGTCGTCCGTGGCGACCTTATGCCAAAACCGTATTTGTCGACTGCACCATGGGACCGCACATCAAACCCGAAGGCTGGCACAACTGGAACAAACCCGAGGCCGAACAGACCAGTTTCTATGCTGAGTATAACAGCAAAGGGCCCGGTGCCGCGCCCAAAAAACGCGTGCGCTGGTCACACCAGCTGACCCCACCCGAAGCGCAGGCCTATACCCTCAGCAACATCTTCGGCGACTGGAATCCTCTGGCAGAACTGAAGTGATGTTTTATACGGGAACGGGATGCCCGTTCTGGGTACCGTCTCGCATAAAGTAGGCCAGCACCACCAGATACAGGTAATAAACTGCCGTAAACAAGCGTTGCCACAATCCTTCGTAGGCCCATGCCGGAACGGACCTGGAGGTGAGAAACAGCACAATGGCACTCGTCCCCAACACCAGTACCCCCCACGTGAAGCTGTGCATACGCGGGAAGCATGCCTTGGGAAAGAGCGGCAGGAGCACGACCGGAATCAGCATCAGCCCAATGACCCCGATGCCACTGACCGCATTGTGCATGTATCCCAGGGGGGTCAACACACCGTCCACCCGGTTAGCCGGAAAAATGCCGGAACCGATGCCCTCGCCTGCGGCATAGAGGCCAATGAGTTCACTGGCTCTGCGCACAGGTTTTCCGTAGGCCGCGAAGGTTTTGCGAAAGCCCACGGCGAACCAAAGAAGCAGTCCGCCCAAGAGGATCCACCAGGCCGACATTTCCGTGGCCAACGGGCTGGCCGCCGTGCCCAACACGCTCATGGGTTGACGCAGGTGACTGTAACCGGGGTAGAACGCTCCTCCTACGTAGGTCGCCAGAAAGTCGCCCCCACATCCCAACCAGCAGGCCCAGGCGGCCCCTTTTCTCCAGAAAGCAGCAACCGGGCGGGGTTGTAAGGGAAATAGTGATACGTTCTTCATGCTACGCTCCAACAGTCACCGAATCGGTCGTACGCGACACGCGCGTGAGCACACTGGGCACCCGCAACAGGTCGAAATCCTGATCATAAATCAGGTATTTCGTTTTCCAGACCGGCTGAAACTTGTCTTTAAAATGCCGCAGCCCGTGAAAACCTTCGAATCGCGGCAGGTGCTCGTACGCAAAACGCAAGGTTCGCCCCGGCAATCCTTCTGCCGTTTCCAGGCCGGCCAGCGGGGCCAGTCCCAGGTTGCATTGCCGAACGCCCTTTTCCTTCAGGTAAAGAAAGAGGTGAACCAGGAGAAAATCGAGCGCGCCGTTGGGCGCATCGTCGGTACGTCTGATTAAATCGTACGTCGCCTCGCCAAAGGCACGATCGGGAATGAGATTCAGAAACGCGACAATCTTCTGTTCGGCATTTTCGACAGCCAGCACGGTGCAAACACGCAGTTTGCCCTCATCGAACCATCCGTCGGTAAAGCCTACTTCTTGTCGTGCGTTGCTGCGGAGCCATTCGTCCGAGACTTGCCGCAGGCGTTGTAACGTTCCGCCCGCAAGTGGTGGCGGATACACACGCAACGTATACCCTTCTTTTTCGACCTTCTTCAGCGCATTGCGCAGCGACTTCATCGCTCCGCCCTCTAGAGTAAACTGTGTCAGGTCTACCACCGCCTCTTGTCCGATGGGCAGGGCCCGCTTTCGTAACGCTTCGTAAACGGGCAGGTCTTCTTCATTAACCCGGTAGTAAAACGAAGCCTGCCCCTGTTCCCGACACCATTGGTCGAACTCTTCCACGGCCGCGCGGAGCGACTTAGTCGGCGCGACGACCGGGTTTTCCAGCACCACCGCGTAGTGATGAGCCACCCGATACGCCACCAGCGCCTGCGCATCTTCCGAAAACCAGTAATTTTTGTCGAGGTATGTCTTGAAGTAGTCCAGAGACGCGTGGCCATAGGTTTCCACAAAGCGCTCTGCCCGCTGCTGCTCATCCGAGTCATCCGGGGGGGATCCTGCCCACGGACGCCACAGGTGGTAACTGACGAAGAGGACCACCGCCGCGCCGCCCACGTACAGGGAAGTCAGAAATGTGGCCGCAAACGACGTTCGGGGGGTCAGTCCGCTGCTGTCGAACAGAAAGAAAAGCCGGAAAGTAGCGGCGATGGCCTGTTGCCAGGTAAAGGCGATGCCGAAATGACGGGCATCCATCCAGTAAAAGCCCAAAACCCCGTAGATCAGGACGGCTACGAGCGCCCCTACAAAGGTAGCCAATCCCAGACGAGTCGACCGACGGCTCGCCCGCAGCCGATAGGCCGAACGCGCCACACCCAATGTTATCAGCGAAAGCCCGGCTAATGTGGCCTCCTCCCAGTCGATGCCCTTCAGCAAGTGCCCCACCAGCGAAAGCGACGTCAGCAGCACCGCCGTAATCCACGCCCGGCGCGTCCCGACCAGCAGATAAGCCGAGAGCACCATCAGCCAGAGGCCACTTACCAGTACCAACCCTTTCGACGTATGAATCACGCTCGGCAGAACCCACTGCGTGAGGAGATGCAGCCGCGTAGCCAACGCAGGTGTGGCCGCCGAAACCACGTTGATTACGCCCAATGTCAGCATCACCAACGCAGGCCACACACGCACCAGCAAATGGTCGCGGCGCGCCACAAAGCTGAAAACACCGGCCAGCAGCGGCAGCCAGAATTCCAGCAACCGAAACAGCAACGTCACCGAAACCGCTTCGGCCGTCGACAGGCCATATTGGGTGAACAGATACGTCATGGAAACTTCGATGGCTCCCAACCCGCGTAAAAAAGGCGAGGCGATCAACAGCATCACCATCACCACGTATCCAAGTACAGCCGCCGCAAACGGCAGGGCTAAGCCCAGCGCATGGGCCGCTACGTAGACATGGGCCATGCCGATGCCCTCGATTAACACCGACATGCCGAGCGCAGCCAGAAACGCAGACGCACCAATCTGCTGCGCCCGCAACTCGTCGAATGCCACAGTGAGCGACGGGCGCAACTGCACCAACCACTGGTACACCCGGCCCTGCTGCCAGAGGGAGTAAAGCCCCCCACCCAACCCGACTGTCAGAGATACCAGAAACGCAAAGGCCGCGATCTCCGTCACGTTGAGTTCGCCCTGCCACAGCGTCCAGCCCAAGGCGGGCACCGCCACCACCACCACCGACACCAGCCCGCACAGACCATAAAGCGAAGAAGCAACGTGAATTTGCGTGCGGGTGACGCCTTCGCGTTTCAGCGGTTGGGTAAAAAACGCAAGCGACGCAAACCCACCCGCCGGCAAAAAGACACTTAACAAGTTGCGCTTCAGAAAAACGACCAGCGACGCCCCCACCGAGACGCGCCCCCCCAAGGCCCGAAAACTGAAGACATACATCAACGCCTGCAATAGTAGGTAGCCACCCGTGAGGAGTAAACCGACCGCGATCCAGCCGGCATCTGCGTGGCGTAGCAACGTACGCGTCTGACCGACTTCGTGCCACTCGCTGTGTATGAAAAAGAGGGCAAAAACCAGCCCCACCAAGGCCAGCAGGATTTGCCCGACGCGGCCACTTACCCGGACGGGAGGCAGCTTTTCTGTAACGCGTTGCACCAGTTGAATAGCGGTAGCCATACGAACTCATGTCAAAGGACCGATGCGAATCTAGAAGAGATTTACGCACAGGAAAGCGGCGGTGTTGTATTTTAACCACTTCTTAATATCCAACTTATCCTTCCCTCTTTTTCCTTCCGTATTTTCTCTCATGTAGTGTCAAAATATTTGAATTTCATGACATCTTCTCCCAAAAACCTATCCCGCTGCCAGCTCTCCGGCCGCATGGTTCCTCTTAGCGAGCTGGTAGCTATTTCTTCGTTACGTCCAACCCTGTTGGCGCTGATCCGCCGGCAGGTGCTTGCCCTGGACGAAAGCGGCTATGTAAGCCTGGGCGAGCTCAACAAATTCCGCATCCAATACGTGGAGGAAGCCTTACGCCGCGAAGCCGGCGAACTGACCGATCTGGAAAAAGGCATTCTGGAAAGTTTCCGCGAACAGGAAAACATCACCCGCAATACGGAAGCCGAACTGAACCAGCGGCAATCGTTCGGTGACCGGCTGGCCGATCACATTGCCAACTTCGGCGGGAGCTGGAATTTCATCGTCGTCTTTTTTGCCGTGCTGCTGGGCTGGATCCTCCTCAACGCTACGCTGTTAACCCGGCCGTTCGATCCTTACCCGTTCATCCTGATGAACCTGGTGTTGTCGTGTCTGGCGGCCATTCAGGCCCCCATCATCATGATGAGCCAGAATCGGATGGAAGCACGCGACCGCCTGCGCGCCGAGAATGATTATCAGGTGAACCTGAAAGCGGAAATTGAAATCCGCCACCTGCACGAAAAGATGGATCATCTGTTGATGCACCAGTGGCAACGGCTGATGGAAACCCAGCAAATCCAACTGGAAATTCTCCAGGAGATTGTCGATAAAACCTCACCAGCGGCTAACGAGCGGGATTAATTCCGTCGTGCCAGATACTGAGGCGGCGATTCGAACGTTAGCGGAACATACGCCGAAACCTGATTCCCGTTCCCGCTATCGTCCCACCGCTACCGTTTTGTGCAGAAGTTTTCCGTTGGTTTGCCCGGTTGGGTGGCAAACCAAAAAGATTTCACGCAACTTGCGGAGTCAATCCGATGGTGAAACCTCAACGGAATGCCCTGACCCACAGCTACACTGATCTTTAATATACGATTCTATGAACATCCGACACGCAGCCGTGGTAGCGGGCCTGCTGCTGAGCCTGCCGAACGACGGTTTCGGACAACGTACGTTAGGAGAAACGAGCGATTACGCGCAGTTTCAGAATGCGCTTGATCTGCTGGAAAAAGAAAAATACGGGGCGGCACGCAACGCGTTCCAGCAATACCTCGACCTGAAACGCAACGACCTGCAGTCGGTCGAAGCGGAGTATTACCTGGCGATGGCGGCGATGAACCTCTACCATGCCGACGCCGAGAGCAAATTTGCCTCGTTCATCGAGAAGTACCCCAACCACCCCAAGGCGCAACTGGCGTATTACGAGCTCGGCAACTTCTACTACGACCAGCGGAAGTACAACAAAGCCGTGGAGTATTACGAGAAAGCCTCGCAGGCCAACCTGTCGGAGAATCAGCGATACGAAGCGCTGTTCCGGCTGGGCTACGCGCATTTTGCGCAGAAAAACTTTACGGAGGCAGGTAAGGCCTTCGATCAGGTCAAAAACACGAAGTACGAAAAAGCGCCGGCGGCCAGCTACTACAGCGGCTACGTACACCTGCAGGCCGGCAACTACGATCAGGCGTTACAAGACCTGCGCAAGGCCGAAAGCGACGGCGAATACCAGGCACTGGTACCCGCCATGATCACCCACATTTACTACCAGCAGCAACAGTACGACAAGGTGATCGACTACGGCGAAGCCGCCCTGAAACGTGGCCGCATCAACGACGCCGACGCCGTAGCCCTACTGGTGGCCGAGGCCTACTACCGCAAGGGAGACTACGCCGCCGCGGCTTCCCGGTTCAACGACTACGCCAAGGAAAACCGCTCGATCGACGCGGCCGTGCGGTACCGCATCGGGTACAGCAACTTCATGACGGGCAACAACGACGAGGCCATTGCCCAATTCAAAACCCTGGCCGCCAAAGACGATACGCTCGCGCAAAACGCCGCCTATCACCTGGGCATCGCGTACCTGAAAACGGACAACAAGCAGTTTGCCATGACGGCCTTCGACCAGGCCCGCCGTGCTTCGTACGACGATCAGGTGCGGGCCAACGCGCTGTTCAACTACGGCAAAGTGAGCTACGACCTGGGACGTTATGCCGACGCCATCGCGGCCTTTCAGGAGTTTGTCAAACAGTATCCTAAAAATGCGTCGCTTTCGGAGGCGAACGATCTGCTGAGCGAATCGTACCTGAACACCGACAACTACGAAGAGGCCATCGCCCACATCGAGCGGACCGCGCAACCCTCGCCCCGCCTGCGCAAAGCCTACCAGCAGGTGACCTTTTACCGGGGGACGCAGCTGTTCAACGACAAGAAATTCCTTCCGGCCATCGACATGTTCGAGAAGTCGCTGCGTTTTCCAGTCGACCAGAACCTGACGATGGGCGCGCACTACTGGACCGGTGAAACGTGGTCGATCGGGAAACAGTGGGACAAAGCCATCAACAGCTACGCCGCCGTATTTTCCGACTCCCGCTCCGAGCATTACCTGCCCGCCCGTTACGGCATCGGCTACGCCTATTACAATACGAAAGAATACGCCAAGGCCCTGCCCCACTTCCGGGCCTACGTTGAAGCAGGGAAAGCGCAAACGCACTACGACGACGCCCTAGTCCGCCTCGCCGACTGTTATTACACCACCAAGAACTACGCTCAGGCCATCAGCACCTACGATCAGGCCGCCGAGGCCGATGCGTCCGTGCGCGACTACGTTCTGTACCAGAAAGGCATTGTTTACGACCTGATGGGCCAGTCGAACAAGGCGCAGGCCAGTTTCGAGACGCTTACCGAGCAGTTTCCGCGTTCGCGTTACCTGGACGACGCACAGTTTCAGAAGGCGCAACTGGCGTTTGAACAGGGATCGTACGCGGCGGCCATCAACGGTTTCACGACGCTGATCCAGAAAAACAGCAACAGCACGCTGGTGCCGTTCGCGTACCTGCGGCGGGCCATTTCGTACAGCAACCTGCAAAAGCACGAGCAGGCGATCAACGATTACAAAAAAATTCTGGATGCCTACCCCAAGCACGAAACGGCCAACGATGCGCTGCTGGGATTGCAGGAAAACCTGAATGCCGTGAACCGGGGGCAGGAATTTACCGCCTACCTGAACCGCTACAAGCAGGCCAATCCGCAAAGCACCGCGCTGGAAAGCGTCGAGTTTGAGTCGGCCAAGTCGCTGTACTTGGGGCAGAATTACATGGAAGCCATCCAACGGCTGCAGGAGTACATGAAGAACTACCCGAACAGTGCCAACCTGCCCGACGCACGCTACTACCTGGCGGAATCGTACTACCGGGCGGGCGACAATAAACAGGCGCTGCGCTTCCATCAGGACGTGATCCGCGAAAACCGGAGCACGTTTACCAGCCGTTCGCTGGAACGGGTGGCCGAACTCACCTTCAACGCCGGCAATTACCCGGGGGCGGCCTCGTACTACCGTCAGCTTCTGGCCAACGCCAGCAACCGCCGCCAGGAGTCGGGCGCGCTGGTCGGCTTGCTCGAAAGCTACTACCGCCTGCAAAAGTGGGATTCGGTCGACTACTTCTCCGGGCAGATCATGCAGGGCAACAACGCGGGCATCGACGCGCAGAACAAAGCGCTGCTGTACGCCGGAAAGTCGGCGTATGCGCAGAAAAAGCTCGACGACGCCGTCGACTACTTCCTGCAGACCCTCAACTCGGCCAAGGACGAAAACGGTGCCGAAGCACAGTACCTGATGGCCCGGATTTTCTTCGAACAGGGCAAATACGAGCAGTCGCTGGAGACGCTCTACGACCTGAACAAGAAGTTTTCGCAGTACACGCAGTGGCTCGACCGTGGCTTCCTGCTCATTGCGGATAACTTCATTGCGACTGACGAACTCTACCAGGCACGCGCCACGCTGGAGTCGATCGCCGAAAACTCGCCGAACCCGGAAACGAAGAAGGCGGCGCAGGCCAAACTTCTGGTCGTGAAACAGAAAGAACAGGAGAAACAGGCCACTCCTGCCGAAGAAGACACCACCTTTAGCAACTAACCGGGAGATTCCCGAACCAAAGTACCCCATTTTCTATGAGGCTAACCCACTTGCTCCGTCTCTCCTCTCCTTTCCATCACCGCGCCGTTGCGCCGGTTTCGGCACGGCCCTGGCTGTATGCCGCGGTATTCACCGGTTTGTTGAGCACCCAGGCGTTTGCACAAACGCGCCCGAACGAACCGTTTGGAGAAGGAGAAGTCGAAGAGGCAGAATTTGAGATTGTGCAGAGTCGGGAAAACGAGCTGCCGCCGGCCAACCGCCGTTTTCAGAAGGTACCGGAAACGACCCGCCCCGTCGAGAACAAGGTGCAGGACTATCAGTTTTCGACGTTCCGCATCTCCAATCTGCCCAACCTGGAGCCACGCCTGCGCGTAAAAACGCTGCCCAAAGAGCCACTTAACAAGCTGTACGGCAACTACATCAAGGTAGGCGTCGGCAACTACGCCACTACCTACGCCGAAGGCTTCTTCAACAGCAAGCGAACGGAAAATTACCAGTACGGTGCCCACATCCGGCACTTGGCGTCGGCACGCGGCCCGGTCAATAAGTCGTATTCTGGCTCGGGCGAAAACATGGTGAAGCTGTACGGCAACATGTTCGGTAAGAAGGCGACCCTGGGCGGCACCTTCGGCTACACGCGCGAGCGGTACAACTTCTACGGATTTGCCCCGGAGGCCGAACTGCCCGACGACTCGGTCAAGCAGGTGTTCAATACGGTGGAAGTCGGCGTGAACCTGAAAAACAACGACACCGACGCCGCGCTCGACTACCAGGCGGAAGTCCGGTTCGGACGCATCGCCGATTTTCTGGCCGCCCGCGAATCGGAGCTAAACGTCGACCTCAAAACCACATACGATCTGCAAAGCGGATCGACCATTCTGGTCGATGTCGAAACGTCGTTCACCCAACGCCAGGACGAGGCAACGGAGCAGAACCGGAACTGGGTGATGGTACGCCCGGCCTACCGGTATTTCAACAACGGATTTCTGATTACGCTGGGGGCTAATATCGGGTACGAGAACGACACCATTGGCGACTCGGACCTGCACCTCTACCCGCGGGCCAACATAGAGTACGCGCTGCTGCCCGAGAAACTCACCGCTTTCGCCGGCCTGAACGGCGAACTGGAAAAAACCACCTTGCGTACGGTCGTCGCCGAAAATCCGTTTCTGGCCCCCAATGTAGAGTTGCGTCACGCCAACAAGCGGTTCGACGTGTACGGCGGTATCCGCGGCCAAGTGGTTTCACGATTGGCGTACCAGGTACAGGCCAGTTTCCGGAACTACAAAAACTACCACTACTATCTGAACAGCCCGAGCGATACGGCCAAATTCAACCTCGTATACGACGGCGATGGCGGCACCACGCTGTTCAACCTCAGCACCCAACTGACCTACGAACCGCTCCCCAAACTGCAACTCGGCTGGAAGGCCGATGCCTACGCGTACAGCCCCGGCGAGCTGGAAGAACCCTGGCATCGCCCGGCTTTTACGACCGGTGTAACCGTTCGTTACAATGTAATGGACAAAGTATTGCTGAGCACCGATGTTTTCTACAATAGCGCTATATTTGCTCGAAATCCCACGACCGACGCGATTGTGAAACTGGATGGGATGCTGGATTGGGACGCACGTGCAGAGTACCTGCTGTCGGAGCGGGCATCGATTTTTCTCTCGCTCGACAACCTGATCAACCAGCAAAACCAGCGTTTTCTGTACTACCCCACCCGCGGGCGGATGATTATGTTCGGTGGAACCTACTCCTTCTAAAAACCTATGGAGCAATACATTAAAGAGCTTTTATTTCAACACGACTGCGTCATCATTCCCGAGTTAGGGGGATTCATCACCAGCTACCAGTCGGCTGAAGTACATCCGGTGCGCCATACGTTCGTCCCTGCCACGAAGAAAATCGCCTTCAACGAAAAGTTGAAGCACAACGACGGTGTGCTGATCAGTTCCGTCGCCAACCACGAACGCATCTCGATCGAAGATGCCACCCGGCGCGTGCGTGAGTTTGTGTATGATATTCGCCAGCAAATCCGCGAAAACAACCGATTTATGCTTCCGCAGATCGGAACTTTCTCGATCAATCAGGAGTACAACCTGCAGTTCGAGCCGGAGAACAAGGTCAACTACAACGAAGGCAGCTTCGGCCTGCCGGAACTCTTCTTTAAGCCCATTCTGCGCGAACGCGAAGGTCAGCGCCTGGTACAACCCAAATCGCGGAAAC
Organism: Catalinimonas alkaloidigena; assembly: GCF_900100765.1. Lineage (NCBI taxonomy): Bacteria > Pseudomonadati > Bacteroidota > Cytophagia > Cytophagales > Catalimonadaceae > Catalinimonas > Catalinimonas alkaloidigena. The sequence goes on from NZ_FNFO01000012.1 coordinate 24,666, forward strand.
CGGTTCCTGCCCCGGAGCGCCGCGTCAGCCGACTGCCCGTCTGGGTATATGCCCTGGTTCCGCTGCTGTTGATCGGGGTCGTCACCGCCTATTTCGTAGTGCTTCGTCAGGACAACGGCGCCAGCCTGGGTAACACCAACCCCTTCGCGCTATTCGACGAGAGGGCCACAGCACCAGCGCCCCAAGAGGAGGGCATGGCAGCCCTGCCCCAAGAGCCCCCTCAGGAAGAAACGACGGTTGCCGCTTCGGACGAGGACTTCGCAACCGAAACAACACCTGCGGTTACCGACGAGGCTGTAGCGACGGAGTTCGAGGCCCCGGCCGAAACCGAAAGCGCGCCGGTTACCGCTGCTCCGAAAGAAACTACCCCGGCGGCGGCTCCCGTAGCCTCGGCACCCGCCGCGGAAAAAGCCACGCCGACGCCTACTCCTTCTAAATATTATCACCTGATTGCCGGTAGCTTCTCACGCGCCCGCAATGCGCAGAAACTGGTAGCACAGTTCGAGGGCGAAGGCTTAACGACCGAGATCCTTAATCCAGATCAAAAAAATAACTTTAAAGTGTCTATCGCAAAATACGCTACTGTTGAAGAAGCCCGCACCGCCCGCGAGGAGATGCAGGCCCGTTTTAAACAAGATATCTGGATTCTGAAATACTAAACATGTTGCAACACCTTCTGCTGCAGATTAACACTGGCGGCGTAGACACCACAGGCGTAGCCGCTACGCCGACCGACAATTCCGTACGACTGATTGACCTGCTGCTGGCCGGCGGGTTCGCCATGATTCCTCTGGCACTGCTGTCCATTGCGGCCATTTACATTTTTGTGGAGCGGTACCTGACGCTGCGCAAAGCCTCACGCGACCCCGATGCCTTTATGGACCGGGTGAAGATGATGGTGCAGAACGGCGACATCAATGGCGCGCGCGTGGTTTGCGCAGAGTTCGACTCACCCATCGCCCGTATGATCGAAAAAGGCGTGTCGCGCATCGGAAGTCCGCTGAAAAATATCGAGACGTCAATCGAAAACGTCGGCAAGATCGAGCTCTACCAGTTGGAGAAAAACCTGCCGACACTGGCCACCATTTCGGGAGCCGCGCCCATGATTGGCTTCTTCGGTACGGTTACGGGGATGATCCAGGCATTTATCGCCATCGCCCAGGAAGAAGGCTCGGTCAGTCCTAAACTGCTCTCTTCCGGGATTTACGAAGCGATGATCACGACTGCCACGGGGCTGGCCATCGGCATTGTGGCTTACATCGGCTACAACTACCTCGTGGCGCAGGTCTCGAAGGTCATTCACAACATGGAGTACAACTCCGTGGAGTTCATCGACCTATTGCAGGAAACGCACTAGAGGCCCTTTCGGGATTTGCAGACTGCCTAACTCGCTCAAGAAATGAATCTTAGTTCTCGCAATAAAGTAGATCCGGCGTTCAGCATGTCGTCCATGACCGACATCATCTTTCTGCTGCTGATCTTCTTCATGCTGACCGCCAGCTTCGTAACGCCTTCAGGGTTGCCCGTCAACCTGCCTTCGAGCAAGGCGTCGACCATCGTCATGCAGAAAGTCAGCGTGACGGTAACCGATGATCTGCAATACTTCGTCAACGACCGTCCGTCGTCGGCCGCCACGTTGAAAAACGATTTGGCCGCAGAATTGCAGGGATCGGAAGAAGGCGTGGTGGTACTCCACATCGACAAAAACGTGCCGGTCGAAAATCTGGTGAACGTTGCCAGCGCCGCCACGGAACTGAAAGCGAAAGTGTCGATTGCTACCCGTCCCGAATAAAGCGTAAACTATTTCGGTGCCGAATGGCGTTGTACCGATAACCCGTTGAACTATGGCTACTAACAAGGAAGAACAGAACAAGCGCACTGGACTGATCGTTTCGATCGGCCTGCACGCGGCGTTTCTGCTGCTGTGTTTCTTCCTGTTGGCCTGGCAACCGCCCGATCCGCCCCTGCCCGAGTACGGCATCGAACTGAATTTTGGGCTGGATGCAGCGGGTAGTGGCGATGTGCAGAGCATGGCCCCCGCCGCCAATACCGATAACCAAGAAGATGCACGCCCCGAACCGCCTTCGGCCGGCGAGGAAGCGCCTTCGGAATCGGCTCCCGAGCCCGTTACGGAAACAACGCCTGCGGAAGCTCCCGCTGCCGAGCCGATGACGGATCCCACGCCGGAACCGGTAGAGACGCCGGTAACAGCCCCGGCCGAAGAAAGCCCGGTGGTGGTGAAAGAGACGCCGAAACCCAAGCCCAAGCCACAACCCGAGGTCAAAGAAACTAAGCCAGCCGAAGAGCCGAAGCCCAAACCGGCTGAACCCAAGCCACAACCCAAGCCCCGGGCACTGTACCCCGGTACCGAGGCCAGCAACACAAGCAATACATCAGGAGCCAACGGCAAAAGTGGTACCAGCGACCAAGCACAAGCCAACAACAACGGCGACCGCGCGGGAGCGACCGGCGATCAGGGCAGCCCGGAAGGAAAACCCGAAGCCAAAGCTCTGTACGGCACGGCTGGCGGGGGAAGCGGTGGCGCTTCGCTCAGCATGTCGGGCTGGACCTGGGACGGCTCCCCGAACTTCGATAACCTGCCGAAGGAAGAAGGACGCATTCGCTTCAAAATCACCGTCAACGATCTGGGAGAAGTGGAAAACGTAGAGGCGGTCGAGAAGACCGTCAGCCCCTCGATCGTAACGGCCTACCGAAATGTAATCATGCGTCAGGCATTACGTAAAACCGATAATTCACCCGCCGCCCCCCTGTCGACGGGTTACGTCACCATCGTGATTCGTTCCCGCTAAGTGACTTACGAAGCCACGCTTGAGTACCTGTACCAGACCCTCCCCATGTTTCAGCGGGTGGGCAATGCTGCCATTAAAAAAGGCCTGGACAACACGCTCGCCCTCTGCGAAGCACTAGGCAACCCTCACCATCAGTTTCGTGCCGTTCACATCGCGGGGACCAACGGCAAAGGGAGCACGTCTCATGCGCTTGCCTCGGTGTTGCAGGCCGCGGGCTATCGCACCGGTCTCTATACCTCCCCTCACCTGAAGAACTTCACTGAACGCATCCGAATCGACGGGCAGGAGATCGATCAGGCATTCATTGTCGAATTCGTGGCAACCCACAAATCGCTGCTAGAGCGCATCCAACCTTCGTTTTTCGAGACGACCGTAGCGATGGCTTTCGCGGCGTTTGCGGCGCACCAGATTGAGGTCGCCGTCGTTGAAGTGGGGCTGGGCGGCCGCCTCGATTCCACCAACGTGCTTACGCCCGATCTGTCGGTCATCACCAACATCAGTTGGGACCACGCCGATCTTCTGGGCGACACATTACCCGCCATTGCGCGTGAAAAAGCGGGGATCATCAAGCCAGGCGTTCCCGTCGTTGTCAGCGAGTATCAGGACGAAGTGGCCGAGGTGTTTCGCGAAGAGGCAGGCCATCGGGGTGCACCCCTGGCCTTTGGCTCGGACGTGTACCACGTGACTCCACTAAGCCAGACGCTGGACGGTCAGACTTTCCGGGTAGAGAGCGGCGACGAAACGGTCTACGAATCCTTATTCCTCGATTTGCCGGGGCGCTACCAGCGCCAGAATTTGCCCGGCATTCTGCTAGCGTTGGAACTCTTGTGTGAGGAAGATTATCAAATTTCGGATGAAGCTATTCTGACCGGTCTAAGTCAGATTCGGGCGAGTACCGGGCTGAAAGGGCGCTGGCAGGTGCTGGCATCGTCTCCGCTGACGATCTGCGATGTCGGTCATAACGAAGGCGGTTTTCGGCAGATCGTCGCGCAGTTGCAAGCCCTGTCGTACGCGCAGTTGTACTGGGTATTGGGAGTGGTCAAAGAAAAAGATCTGACCAAAATTCTCCCTTTGCTGCCCCCTACAGCCTTTTACCTGTTCACACAACCTTCTGTGGCCCGCGCCCTGCCCGCCTCCGAACTGGCGCAAGCCGCCCAAGCCCACGGCCTGCGGGGCGAAACCGTGCCCGAAGTCAACGCGGCGCTGGCAAGGGCGCGCCAGCTCGCTTCGCCAAAGGATGTTATTTTTGTGGGCGGAAGCACCTTCGTCGTCGCCGATCTGGACGAGCTATAAGACGTAGCGCCACGAACCGAAGGAGTCGTTCCGAAATTAAGTACTGAGTAACCAACCGATATACGTTCCCGATGGGAAGAAATAAACAGCAACGTTTTGCTGCCAATCAAGCCAATTCAAATGTCCTTGAAGCGGGAAAGCCGCTCTATGAAACCATCAAAGGCCAGTGGCATGCTACCCAGTTCAAGAACGAGCATCCCCTGGTGGTGGAGTTAGCCTGCGGGCGCGGTGAATACACCGTCGGGTTAGCACGGGAATTTCCGGAGAAGAATTTTGTAGGTGTCGACATCAAAGGTGCGCGCATCTGGAAAGGAAGCACCATTGCGATGCAAGAGGGCCTGGACAACGTAGCTTTTCTGCGGACCCGCATCGAAGGGTTGGAGAGTTTCTTTGCACCGGGTGAACTCCGGGAAATCTGGATTACGTTTCCTGACCCCCGCCCCCGCGACCGCGACATCAAACGCCGTCTCACCAGCCCCCGTTTCCTGGAAATGTACCGGCGATTGCTGCCGGCCGAAGGCTGGATTCACCTGAAGACCGACAACGCTCCGCTGTTCGACTATACGCTTGAGGTGCTGGCAGAAACCGCCATCAAAGACTTGGTCCACACGCACGACTTGTATAATTCGCCGTACGCGGCCGACCATAAAGGAATCAAAACACGTTACGAGGAAATGTTTCTGGCACAGGGGCTGCCCATTCATTACCTGCGTTTTCGGTTTGCCTAATCGTTCATTGTTGTACCCGCCTCCTGCTTCTCACTTATGCCCATCCCCACGATCCGACGCTACCGTAACCTGATTCAATTCATCGACAACTGGCCCGCCTACTTCATCGAAAAGAGTCAGACACAGCTTTCGTCAGTGGCGACGTACATTACGCGCCGTCAGGGGATCCGGATGCAGGTACCCAAAACGTTGCGCAGCATTTTCAAAGAACTGTTTTTCACCGATTTTTACCAGATCCGCACGCTGGCTCGTCAGCTTCCTCCGAATCCTATTGTGCTCGATGTAGGGGCCAATGCTGGTTTCTTCGCCTTGCAATTGTTCGATCAACGCCCGGATGCCCGCATTTTTTGTTTCGAGCCGCATCCTGCCAACCTTTCTCAGTTGCAGAAGAATCTGGCGCTGAACCCTACCCTGGCGCAGCAAATGCACATCGAAGGGAAGGCCGTATCGGGGGTTACGACCAGCTCGTTGCATCTGTACTTTGATCCGGATCGCCCGTTTTCACCCAATGCCTCGACCATCGAAGGCTTCGAAGGCAATCAACAGGCCGTAGAAGTGCCCGTCGTGCCGCTGGATCGGGTGATCGAGCAATTTGCATTGCCACACATCGATTTGCTAAAGCTCGATTGCGAAGGCAGCGAATACGACATTCTGTACCATTCGTCCGAGACGACCCGCCAACGCATCCGAGCGGTGACGATGGAAACGCATACCTTGCCCGACGACCCACGGGGGCAACACGAGGCTCTGGTCGCTTTTCTGAAAGATCAGGGATTTCGTACGCAAGTCGATGTTCCGCCGATGCTGTGGATGTCGCGATGAAACGGGTCGACCTCGAAGCGTCTACGCTGCTCCATGCGCATCCCACAGGCATTGCCCGGTACGGACGTCAACTTATTGACCATCTGCTGACGCTCCCTGCTTACGGTCACGATTTTCGCCTGCGGTTGCTGTACAAGCTGTCTCGCTTCTCGAAAAGAGCATTTCGCTACGCACCGCCACAAGCTTCAACGGACTGGCATTTAGGAGCGTATTTTCCGCTTTCTGCCCGGAAGCGCCTGGTCCATTGCCTCGATTCGGTCTTGATTTACGGAAAGGGCATCCGAACCGTGGTCACCATCCACGATCTGGCGGTGTTCCGGCCAGAACATCAGTTGGAGGGATATACGTCCGATAAATTCCGGGAGAAAAGCTGGGCACGCATGCGCCAGATGGTGCGCCATGCGGATCATCTGATTGCCGTTAGCGAGGCTACCAAGCGCGATCTGCTGCACTTTTTCGATTACCCGGAGGCACAAATTTCGGTCGTGCCGTTGGGCACGGAACAGCGTCCGCTCGGACGCCAAGCTCCTCCCCTGCCCCCAGCGTGGCAATTGCATTCCAAGCAGTACTACCTTTTTGTAGGAAGCATCTCCGTTCGCAAAAATATGTTGAACCTGCTGCAGGCGTTTGCGCACCACGCTACAGAACACACACTTGTCTTGGCGGGGACCGCTGAGCCGGCCGTGCTAGAAGCGATTGCGCGTCTGCGTCTGCACCACAAGGTTCGCCTGTTGGGCTACGTCGAGGATGCGCTGTTGCCGTTGTTGTACCACCACGCAGCGGCTTTTTTGTTTCCTACCTATTACGAAGGTTTTGGCATCCCTCTCCTTGAGGCGATGATCCACCGACTGCCCATTGTAACGTCGAACCGGGGAGCCGCGCCGGAAGTCGTGGATGCGTCAGCGCAGCTTGTTGATCCTTTTGAGGTGGACAGCATCCGGGAGGGTTTAGAAAAGATCGCTACGGTTGCAGACACGGCATTGGATGCCGCCCAGCAACGCGCCCTTGCGTTTACCTGGTCGCGCACTGCCCAAAGCACGTACGAGGTATACCAGAAACTTTGGGAAGCGCACTGAATCAGGAAATACACCTAGCCCATTGTACACAACAATCCGAAATAGTCAAGACGACATACGTAAATAAATTACGTATTATTACTTAATTTAAAAATAAGTAGTATCTTTGGAGCATAAGGTTACTTCTCCGTAGCATCTCATCCTTAAACTCCTGCTCGCCATGAAACCGCTCGCTGCTCCCAAAGCTCCCTCTGCCCTGGCTCCTCATGATCCAATGCCTGCCCGTTTGCTCATCATCTGGATGGCTTTGCTCCATGTCGCCATTTGCCTTCTTGTTCTGATGTCACAACCTATTTTAAATCTTTACTGGCCCATCCGGGATTCCATTGCGATTCTTCTCGTAGGTGGGTTGGGAAGTGGGTTTGCCGGTTGGATGCTTGCGCGTCTGACCCAAAAGTAGTGCCTATGCTGGTCGTAGGCCGTTGTCTCTCTGCGCTGCGTATATAGAAAAAGGCCGCAATCTCTAGATTGCGGCCTTTCGCTTTAGCACTGCCTGACAGGCAATTACTTGACTTTATCGACAATGGCTTTGAAAGCGCCGGGGTGGTTCATGGCCAGATCGGCCAGCACCTTACGGTTCAGGGTAATTCCCGCACCTTTCAAAAGGCCCATAAATTGCGAATAAGAAAGACCGTGTTCGCGTACGCCAGCGTTGATACGCTGAATCCACAGGGCGCGGAAGTTGCGCTTCTTTTGCTTGCGGTCACGGTAGGCAAACTGCCATCCTCTTTCAACCGCATTTTTAGCGACGGTCCAAACGTTTTTACGGCGACCAAAGTATCCTTTGGCCAGCTTCATCATTTTTTTACGGCGGGCTCTGGAAGCCACCGAGTTTACTGATCTTGGCATTTTGTGCTGCTTTTTTGGTAATAGGCGTCCTGCCGTGCAGGATCTTTAAAGCCATTCACCGGGTGAAACATGGTAAAACCAGACGATCCATTTGAAGGGAGGTTCGTCAATTCCCTGTGTACTAGAGGTTCAGCATGTCTTTGACACGCCCCACGTCGGTGCGATCGACAAGCGTTGCTTGTACGAGGCGATTCTTCCGCTTCGTTGACTTCTTGGTCAGGATGTGGCTGTGGAAAGCGCGCTTGCGCTTGATTTTGCCAGTCCCGGTCAACTTGAAGCGCTTCTTCGCTCCCGACTTGGTCTTCATCTTTGGCATGACTCCTTGGTTTATAAACGGTAAATTAAACGCTATTTTTTGCTGGATTTGGGCGACAGCATCAGGATCATCCGCTTGCCTTCCAGCTTCGGCATCTGATCAACTTTAGCTACCTCTTCCAGCGCTTGCGCAAAACGCAGCAGCAAAATTTCGCCGCGCTCCTTAAATACAATAGTACGCCCCACAAAGTGAACGTAGGCTTTTACTTTCGATCCCTCTTTCAGAAAGTTCTCGGCATGGCGCAGTTTGAACTCAAAATCGTGGTCGTCGGTGTTGGGACCGAAACGAATTTCCTTCAGCACCACTTTGTGCTGTTTGGCTTTCAGTTCTTTCTGCTTCTTTTTCTGCTCGTACTTGAACTTCGAGTAGTCAACAATTTTACAGACAGGTGGGCTCGCATTTGGTGCAATTTCCACCAAATCCAGGCCTTGTTCCTTCGCCAGTTGCCGTGCTTTGTCGGTAGGATACACTGCTTGTTCAATGTTATCGCCTACGACACGGACTTGTGGCACTCGAATCCTTTCGTTGACACGGTAGGGCTCTTCGACTCGACCGCGTGGGGGTCTTTTCTTAAATTTACTGATGGTACCTCCTAATTTTAAGTTTGCAAATATCGTTAATTGATTTTACTTGTAAAAACGCCATTTTCAGCGCGATAAAAATTTCTTCCGTCAGGCCGGATCTTCTACCGGTTTCCGCTGCGTAATGTCGGCGGCTTTGCGGAAATATGCCGTGAACTCGTCCAGGGTCATGCTACCCAGGTCGCCCTCGCCGTGGCGGCGGACCGACACCCGGTTCTCAGCCTGTTCTTTTTCGCCCACAATCAGCATGAACGGCACTTTTTGCACCTCGGCGTCGCGGATTTTCCGGCCGATCTTTTCGTCGCGGTTGTCCACAAATCCCCGGATATCAACCAGTTCCAGTTCCTTGTACACGTTATCGGCGTAGTCAGAATATTTTTCAGAAATGGGCAGCACCGCGATCTGATCGGGTGCCAGCCAAAGCGGAAAATTGCCGCCGCAATGCTCCAGCAATACGGCCACAAAACGCTCCAGCGAACCGAACGGTGCCCGGTGGATCATCACCGGACGGTGCTTCTGGTTGTCGTTTCCTATGTACTCTAACTCAAATCGCTCCGGAAGGTTATAATCTACCTGAATCGTTCCCAACTGCCATTTGCGTCCCAGGGCATCGCGCACCATAAAGTCGAGCTTCGGCCCGTAAAAGGCCGCTTCGCCCAGTTCGGTAACGGTGGGCAGGTTTTTCTCGGCAGCCGCTTCGATGATGGCCCGTTCGGAAATCTCCCAGGCTTCATCGGAACCGATGTACTTGGCTTTGTTTTCGGGATCGCGCAGTGAAATCTGAGCCGTAAAATCGTGAAAACCGAGCGACTCGAATACATAAAGCACCAAGTCGATCACCTTCTTAAACTCCTCTTTCACCTGATCGGGCCGGCAGAAGATGTGTGCATCGTCCTGGGTAAAGCCCCGAACGCGCGTCAGGCCGTGCAATTCGCCACTTTGTTCGTAACGATACACAGTACCAAACTCTGCTAACCGCAAGGGAAGTTCCCGATACGACCGCGGACGTGCTTTATATATTTCACAATGGTGCGGGCAGTTCATCGGTTTCAGCAGAAATTCGCCTTCGCCATCGGGCGTTTTAATAGGCTGAAACGAGTCTTTTCCGTACTTGGCGTAGTGCCCGGACGTTTCGTACAGCTCTTTGCTTCCGATGTGGGGCGTCACGACCTGCAAATAGCCCGCTTTGGTCTGGGCCTTCCGCAAGAAGCCTTCCAGCCGCTCACGCAGCATCGTGCCCTTGGGCAACCACAATGGCAGCCCCATCCCTACTTTTTCGGAGAACGTGAATAGCTCCAGCTCGCGTCCCAATTTGCGGTGATCCCGCTTTTTGGCTTCTTCCAGGCGGAACAGGTACTCGTCCAGCTCTTTCTGTTTGGGGAACGTGATGCCGTAAATGCGCGTCAGCTGCTTGCGCGTTTCGTCGCCACGCCAGTACGCACCCGCCACGTTGGTCAACTTGATGGCTTTGATCGGCCCCGTATCGGGCAGGTGAGGTCCGCGGCACAGGTCTACAAATTTTCCTTGCTCGTAGAACGTGATCGACCCGTCTTCCAGGCCTTCAATCAGGTCCAGTTTGTACTCATCGCCCTTTTGGGTGAAGTAGTCGATGGCTTCTTTTTTAGAGACGGATCGCCGCTCAAACGGGTTTTTCTCCTTCGCCAGTTCCTTCATTTTGGCTTCGATCTTCGGGAAGTCTTCCTGCGACAGCGTCTGCTCTCCTAGGTCTACATCGTAATAAAAGCCGTTTTCGACGGGCGGACCGATGCCGAACTTTACGCCCGGGTAGAGCGCTTCCAACGCTTCGGCTAGCAAGTGCGCCGACGAGTGCCAGAAGGCATATTTCCCGTCGTCGTCTTTCCAGGTCAGTAACTGTACCGTTGCATCCTTCTCGAGGGGACGGGTGGCGTCCCAGATTTCACCGTTTACTTTGGAAGCCAGCACGTTACGCGCCAGGCCTTCGCTGATGCTTCGGGCAATGTCGAGGCTCGTAGAGCCAGCAGGATATTCCCGCACCGAACCATCGGGCAGGGTAATATGAATGTTGCTCATGTTCTAAGACTATAATTCCGACGGATTTTTTTCCGCCACGGGCGCCAATTTGGGTGTTGTAGGCTTGGCAGGCTCAGGTTTCGTCGTCGAGATGGCCTCGGGCGCCGGTTTGGGCTGACTGGGGGTATACGCGGGTTGGCGTAACCATTTCAACGCCTGCGTGGCTTCGGGTACATACTCCTTCTGCAATGCCAACACCTGTGAAAAATGGGTGGCCGCTTGCTCTTTGCGTCCCAGGCGGCGTAATGCCAACGCCAGGAAATAGTGCGCACGGGCCTCTTCCGGTTGCAAGTTTACAACCTTTTCAAATTTTGAGGCGGCCTCGGCGTAATTTCGATCGTTCAGATCCATCGCCCCAAGGTTGTACCAGGCCAAATGCAGGGTAGAATCGATCGACAGGGCGCGTTCGTAATTCTGCCGGGCGCTGTCGAGTTGGTCGGTCGCCTTGTAAGCCACGCCTTTGTTGTAATACAGAAAGGGGTCGTCGGGTGTGAAGCGGGTACCGGCGTTCAGGTACAAGAGGGCATCGCGGTACTGTTCGCGCGCCAGCAACAGCTTGGAGATGGAATTGTACGCTTCGGCATAGGCCACGTCCTGTTCCAGTGCCGTTTGCAGGCTGGAGATGGCCAGCGCCGTATCGCCCGACTCGGCGTACACCAGTCCTTTGTAATAGTAGCCTTGCGGCGAAAAAGGCGACAACCGCAGCCCCTGATTCAGGGCATCGAGCGCCTGCTGGTACTCCCGCACAATCAGGTACATCTCGCCCAGCGTAAAATACAACTCCGGCGCTTCCATGCCGAGCGATTCTGCTTTCCGGGCGGCACGCATGCCTTTGCGGATGTCAGCCTGCGTACGGTACTGCTGCGCCAAAGCCAGATGATACCGCGCCTCGTTGCTGTCCAACCGGACGGCCGACTGCAGATCGGTCAGGGCCTGGTCGTCCTGCCCCTTCTGTCGGTACAGATCGGCCCGGCGAAAATAATACTCCGCTTCGTCGGGATTGCGCGCGATGGCGTCGTTCATGGCCCGCAGCCGCGCCGCCACTTTTTCCTCGTCCGTAACGGGCACATCCCGGATGCGTTCCGCCTGATCGGTCCTCCCCTGGCAGGCCAGCAGAAGTCCGGTCAGCAAACAAATCCATACGTGGTGTAGCCCGCCTTTCATGGGTGATGTATAGTATCAACCAAAAGTAGTAGAAAATCTGACACGAATACAACCCGGAATTGAGGTAAAAAAATCCAATCATGTTGGATTTCAGCGACTTTACAACTTAAACTGCATCGAAACCAAGACGCCGAAACGCCGGGCATTCGGATTATCCAGGTAGGTGAGGCGGTGCACGAAATCGACCCGCACCAATTTGAAGATGTTCTCGATGCCGTAGCCGACCTCAGCGTAAGGGGCACGCCCGAGCGAACGCGCCATCACCGCCGTGCCCTCCCCGTCGAACTCGTAAGAGAGCGCCTGGTTGGCCGGACGCAGGCTTCCGTAAAGAACATTTCCGGTGGCCACCATCCGCCACTTCAGGCGACGCATCAGGGGAATGCGGTTCAGAAAAAAGCCTTCGAACGAATGCTGGTATTGCATCGAAGCCCACGTGTCGCTGACAAACTCAAAGTAATTCATCAGGTTAAAGGCGGCGGTGCTGTAAAAGATCGACTGGTTGCCGATGTGACTTTTGAGCAAAGGATACGGCAACGTAGAAGGAATGTAGCCCAGGTCCAGTTGGTAATAGCCGTGCCCCAGGAAGCTCATCGGAATGGTTTGCGAGGCACTCAAATTCCATTTGTGGTAACTAAAATCGCCGCCCATTACGCCCTGAAAGCCCTGCGTGTAGCGAAGGGTAACGGCCGGCCACTTGTCGGAGGTGATCTGGATGCGCTCGTTGTCGTTTTGCAGGTACATCTCGTCGCGCGCATAGCGCAAACTGAGGGTAGCTTCTGATACCGTAATTTCTGAAGCGATGGGTGCCGTTTCGTCGTGCTCGGGGGTGGTATAGTACGCGAAGTTGTAGAGCGGATCGAAGTGCCGATTGCGCAACTCAATCATGGGCGACAGGCCTTTCACCAGTTCCGTGCGCAAGTAAGCGTAGTTTTCCGTATCGAAGAAGGGCCGGGTGTTGCGCAGGTTCCCAAAGCGAATAAACGTGGCAAAAATCGGGTTGGCCGCAACGTCAACGTCCAACAAGGCCACCTGCCCAATGTCGTACGTGCGCCGCACGCCGACCTGCGTCCACGGTTTTCGGGAGACGATGTAGTCCACACCGGCTCCGTATTTCCAGCGGTGGTCGCGTGTGCCGTACGCGGCGTAGCCTTTCAGGATAAACTTCCGACTAAAGTCGATGTTGGTTTTGAACCCGAGCCGGAAGCGCTGTCCCTCTACGCTGTTGAACGCATACGCGTCGAGGTAAGGCCCGATGTCTACCATCCCGACTTTCTTGTAGCCGTTCACCAGCACGTTGGCCACTTCTACGTAGGTTTTCACCACGGGCAGGTTGCGGATGGTGTCGATCATCTCGTAAACCGCCACTTCAGTGGAGGTCAGCGAATCGTGGCGGTGCTCCTGCCAGTAATTTTTCTCTTCGATCAGCGCATCCTGGGCCAGCTCGATGGCGCTATCGTAAAATCGCACGTCGTGCGGCTGGTTGACGCGCATCGCGCGATTCGAGTTGTAAAACTTGGCGATCATCCCCGCGGAGTTTTCCGTGAGTTCGGCGATGTCTACCACCACGCGGTTCTTGGCCGGCAGCCACGGTCCCGCCTCTGTGCGCACCAATTCCTGTTGAATCTTGATTTTCTCGACGTAATTCAGGTTGGCGTCTTTGCCGACCGTTACGTCGACCTGTTTCAGCGCAAAATCGTGTTTGGTGATCCAGACCGACCCACGAAAGGCCAGATCCCCTACCTGTTTCGGCGCAAAATCGAGGCGGTAGCAATAGTCCTCTCCCAGGTAGAGCGAGTCTTCCAGCAGGTAATCGTAGTACAAATTCCAGCCGTCGGCGATGGGCGAGACGAAATCTTTGCCCAGAATGTTGAGCCAGTTTTTGTAAAAGTTGTACTGCTGAAACGACGCCCCGGTGACCTGCGCCAGTAACGTCCCGTCGTCCATGCCCACACCTGTTACCTTCGTTTTCTGAATTTCTTCACGCTTCTTCTGCGGGCTGTCCCGGTAATAAAACGTAGAGACCGATTCGGACAGGAAAATCGGCAGGATGGGCTTGCCATCGTCGCCGGCAATCTGGTCGAGGCTGTCGAGCACACGGCTGATCTGCCGCATGACTGGCCGCTTGCGCAACTTGTCCGACAGGTTGTCGATGTCAATTTCGATCTTGTTGTAGCTCTCGTATTCGTACGCCGACAGGCGACGGATGTCGTGGTCGTTCTTATGCCGCACCACGTCGCGCAGGATGGCAAACGCCGGATTTTCGCCCGCTTCCACCACCACTTCGTCGAGGGTTTTGGCGTCGGGCAGCAACTGAAACAGGATGGTTTGCGTCACGCCTCTTTGCACGGCCTTCGTGCGGGGCACATAACCGATGTATGACACCACGACCGAGTCGGTCGGTGTCTCGGTTTTCAGCGTATAATTTCCTTCGAAATCGCTGGTGGTTCCAATTTGGGTTCCCTGGAAATAAACGTTGACAAACGGCATACCCTCGCCCGTTTCGGCGTCGGTCACTTTCCCATTAATCACCGTCATCGGAAGCGCTTGCGCCAGCACGCACGTGTTCCAGAAGCTCGCCAACAGGCAGCATAAACCAACGATTCGTATCACAGTAACTCCATATTGCGAACTAACTACTGTACGGCAGGTGGGAAGGAAGGTAGGTGTGGCATGGCCTGTTAGCAAAAGAACAAAACTGAATCCGCAAAGTTTACGGTTGAATTGCTAAACAGGCAATTTTTCTGGCTTCCCCAGAAAGCGCGGTTGCTGGTGAAACACGTAAAGATCGAGCACGGCCAGCGCCCGGGCAAACATCTCGCGAACGGCGGTGCGTGGCGAGGCCTCGGCGGGCGCGGGAGCGGCGTAGGCAATCGGGTCTTTGAGGTAATGCTTGCCGATGAAAAGCGCACGGAAATCGTGAAAGCTTTGCGAAATGATGGTGACGCTATCTTGCCCGAACACTTCTTTGCAGCGCACCACCGAATCGAGGGTCCGGAAACCGGCGTAGTCAAGGGTAATGGCTTCGCGCGGCACACCCGCCTGCAAAAGCGCGTTGAGCATGTACACCGGTTCGTTGTAGTAAATGGTGGCGTTGTCGCCGCTGACAATCAGGTGGCGTACTTTCCCCCGACGATAGAGGTCGACCGCGGCTTCGATCCGGTGCTTGAAGAACGGATTTTCGTGGCCGGAGCGGTACCAGGGGCTTGTGCCTAATACCAAACCTACCGAGTTGGCCGGAATGTGTTCGGGATTGTTATAGACATACGCACGCGTACTCATCACGACCCAGAGGTTGCAGAACAAACAGAACAACAGCACGCCCGCCAGGCAGCCGGTTGTCCAACGTAAAATCTTTTTCTGCAAGGGTCGCTTCATAGTTCGCTCAGGGCTAACGAATTAAGGTATCAAAAATCCGTTTTTTAGGGTAATTCCGGGTCACGATCCCGCGGCATTTCTTACAGCAACAGGAATTGGCCTGATGTTTTGGCTTCCGACCAAAAGCTCAGCCTTGTTTTCGGACACGTTTCTGTAAGTATAACGCACAAAATCCTTCTGACGCAGCTTATTACCGCCAGATTTCTTTGGCGGATGCGCCTTCCGCAAGCGCGCTCAAAACTCTATTTTTGGTGCGAACTACCCCATGCCCATGCTGCTGCCGGAACTACAGTTTGCTCAGGAATCGGATTTGACGGTTGCTGAATTTCGTGAGTTGCTAATCGCATCGACGCTCGGAGAGCGCCGCCCGATCGACGATCTGCCGCGGCTGGCGCAGATGCTGCGCGGTGCGAACCTTATTGTCACGGCCCGCGATGCGCAGGGTCTTTTGGTGGGAGTGGCGCGGTCCATCACCGACTTTACCTACTGCACGTACCTGTCGGATCTGGCGGTGCGGCAGTCGTGCCAGCATCAGGGAATTGGGAAAGAACTGATTCGCCGGACGCAGGCGGCTGCGCCTCAGGCGACCTTGCTGTTGCTGTCGGCACCGGCGGCCGAGGGGTATTACCCGAAAATCGGGATGGGCCGCCACCCGCACTGTTATCTTTTGCGGGCGGGCGAAACGCTTCCCGACTAATCGCTTACGACGCCGCTTGCTCCGGGGGCTGAGGAAGTGTCAGCGTAAAGGTAGTTCCGACGTTGAGCTGGCTTTCGACAGAAATGCTCCCGCCCAGCTTTTCGACGGTATTCTGCACGATGTAAAGCCCCAGACCGGTACCTTGAGTTTTGCCCGAAGCCCGATAAAACATCTCGAATACTTTGTGCAGCACTTCATCGGACATGCCCTCGCCATTGTCTTTCACGCAGAGGGTCAGATGAGGCGTTCGCGAAGAAGTGATGCGCAACTGCAGGGGCCGATCGGCCGCCCGGTATTTGACGGCGTTTTCGATCAAATTCTGCATGACCGAGTTCATCATATCATAGTCGCTGTAGATCATTTCGCTTTCCAGCTCTATTTTCAGATCTACCTGCGTCCAAATGGGCTGGAACTTTAATTTGGCGACGATGTGATGAATGATTTCGCGCAAGTTGATGGGTTCCATCCGCACCTGCCCGCGCTTCAGGCGCGTCAAATCAATCAGTTCATTCAGTGCCGCTTCCAGGTGCTGCGTCAGGTTGTTCAGTAGCCCCAGGTAACGCTGTGCCGGTTCGTCTGTCAGTTCTAACGCCGCCAGTTGCAGCAGGCCTTTTAGCGAAGCAACCGGCCCCTTCAGGTTATGCGAAGTCCGGTAGACGAAGGTTTCCAGTTCCTGATTCTGCTCCAGCAACCGGCTTTCTGTATTTTTAAATTCGGTCACGTCGTAGAACATGGCGAGCATGCACGGCTCGTCGAACAGTTCCAGCAACCGTGCTGACAGCAGCAGGCTGCGGGGCTGGTTGTGACCGTCACGCATAGAAATGGGGAAGCGCACCACTTCCCCATGTTGTTCCAGGAGTGTACGGATGCGCTGTCGCTCTTCCAGAAAAACCCAGCTCTCCAACTCGAAGGCGCTTTTTCCCACCAGTTGCTCGTAGGTGTAACCGGAAGCTTCGACAAACGCTTGGTTCACATCAAGAAGACAGCCATCAGCTAAACGCGAGACTGTAATGGGAAAGGGAGAGGCCATGAAGATCTGGTAAAATCTTTCGTCCGAGAGATTTAATTTATCCATACAGTACTGTTAACTGATTCTACTTCAAGAAGATACCGTTATCGAACCCAATTTTTACAATTCCAGTTACAGCGCCTTGGTCGCATGGAAGGCGGCCTTGCGTGGCATCAGGTCTGCCGGGCGTGCCTGACTAAGACCTCTGTTGGCGTGGATGAATCGGGGCAGGGTCAACAACGGGACCGCAATCTTCTGTTGAGGTAGCTTATCGATGAATTGGTAATGAGTTTAAAGTAATACTCCGGAGCACGAACCTTCCCGATCACACAACGACTTAAGCGTGGTCAGCCGGAACGCCTTATTGGCGAATTGCGCTGGCTGAGGCACAAAATACGCAACCGACGTTCCTTACGAATCCTTCGAAATCGTATTGGAAGATCTTTGTGCTAAAGAGGCTCGCGCTTGGTAAATTATACTGGTTGACTAGTCCCGGATGCGTTACCTACAATAGGGAGGAGTCCCGCAGGTTTCCGGTAGAGCGTGGCTGGCAGATGAACAGAACCTAAGTAAGATTGGTAAGGGCCATGAGTTTCGTTAACAAGTATAATAAAAATTCAAGTTCGATTACATTGCTGCAAACTGTTTGCAGATAGGCGTAAGCCCAGAACGCTGAAAAATCACTTTACTATAATTATAATTTTTCCTCGTTATTGAAAATAAATATAGCCATAATGGTCTATATAGCAAGAATTTACCAATTTTTTTTTGACCTTTAATTAACTTATCACCTAGCATCCTAATTTGACCATTTCCTTACATCAAAAAATAAAATTGTTTTAGTACAATTTTAAACCCAAAATTTCGACCCTTTTTAAATCAGCTATTTATCAAAATAATTACATTTAACCTCTAAGCACGCTGCTGTTCACGAGACTCCTCTTCTTTTCCCGCTCCAGACGAGGGGCAGAGCAGATTCCACCAAAACGGTTTTTGTAAAATCGGGCTGAAACCTGCACTTTGGTGGCGTCAACGCATGCCTTCGTCCACACCCCGCATTTATACAGTTCAGTTCTGGTTGCTCTGCACCAGTTCATTCCTATTTTTCGCGTCGTTCAACCTGATCATTCCTGAGCTTCCCGCGTACCTGGCTCGCCTGGGGGGTGAGCAGTACATTGGCCTGATCATCGCCCTGTTTACGCTGACGGCAGGCTTGTCGCGCCCGTTCAGCGGAAAGCTGGCCGATACGTGGGGCCGGATTCCCGTCATGGTGCTGGGGGCGGTAGTTTGTTTCTTTTGTGGCTTTCTCTATCCGCTGCTTACTACCGTCGGTGGTTTTCTGTTCCTGCGGTTCTTTCACGGGTTTTCCACGGGCTTTAAACCTACAGGAACGTCGGCCTACGTGGCCGATCTGGTACCGACCGACCGCCGGGGCGAAGCCATGGGGATTTCCAGCTTATGCGGCAGCCTCGGCATGGCCTGCGGCCCGGCGGTGGGCGGATGGATTGCGCTGCACTTCGGCCTGAATGTCATGTTTTATACTTCTTCGGCCTTTGCCATCCTGTCGGTACTGATTCTGGCCGGCATGCGCGAGACGCTTTCCCAGGCTCAACCCTTCCGACTCCGGATGCTGCGGATTGGTCGGCACGAAGTGTTCGAGCCGCAGGCCCTTCCACCAGCGCTGGTGCTGCTGCTCACGTCGTTCTCCTACGGCGTGGTGCTCACGCTCATTCCGGATCTGAGCGTCCATGTGGGCATCGAAAACAAAGGACTCTTTTTTACCTCGTTTACGGCGGCTTCGCTCGCCGTGCGCATTCTGGCGGGAAAAGTGTCCGATCGCTGGGGACGTGTCATTGTGCTGAAAGCGGCGGGCCTGTCCATCGCCGGTGCCATGTTTTTCATTGGCCTTGCCGAAACGAAGATGACCCTGTTGCTGGCATCGCTGCTGCTGGGTGCCGGGCTGGGCATGAACTCCCCGACCATCACCGCCTGGACCATCGACCGTGCACACGATCGGCACCGCGGACGGGCGCTGGCGACCATGTACATTGCGCTGGAAGCGGGCATCGGTGTCGGGGCGCTGGTGTCGGGCTGGCTCTATGGCGGAGAAGCGACGGGCTTCCGGCCAGCCTTCTGGCTAGCGGCGGGGCTGGCATCGCTGGCGTTTGTCTTCCTGGTTTTCTGGCAACGGCAGCAACGCGGGCTTCGCTCTACCCAATCCCAGTAACGGAAGGGCTGAAAACACACATTTATCCATCTTCATTCCCTATTTGATCTACGCAGAGTAGCGACCCTACATCCGCAAACGTGCCCGGAAGAACGGGCTGATGGCCTCCATTCAGGGCCGGGTTAACTTTAACCTGACTCACTAAAGACCACTTGATTCATGAAGACGTTTATGGGGTTGCTTGTGCTGCTGGGGCTGATGGCGATGAACTCATGCTCAAAACCAAGGTATTACGCATTCGCGACGCAAGCCGCAACGACAAGCCAGTCCAAGCCTGTCGAAGCCCCCGTGCTGCCCGCAACACCACCGGCATCCGAAGTAGAGGAGGTAGTTTTTACCGCGTCCACGCAGCCTGATGCGCCTGTTGCCCTCGCTCCCATCCCGGAACAGCTCCCCGAGCGACCCAAGGCAAAATTGCTATCGGTACCGGCTACGCCCCTATCGCCCCGGCAGATGCAACGCGAAATCCGCAAAAACCTACGGCAGTTGGATAAAGTAGAGAAAGTACAGCTTCGGCAGCACACACAACACGCTGCTTCGCGACCGAAAAGAATGGTAGGTTTTGCCATAGTCAGCTTGGTATTCGGATTGGTGGGCCTATTCGTGATCGGCATTGTGGCCGGCGTGCTAGCCATCCTGTTCGGTGCCATTGCGCTCAATAAAATTTCGAACGACCCGACTCGATTCAAGGGCCGGGGAATGGGGGTGGCTGGCATTGTTCTGGGCATCGTCGATGCGTTCGGGACATTCATTATTATGTCTAACCGAAACCACTAGTCCGTCAGACGCCGGGCGTAGCCCCCGGTCTGCCCTCAGGCGATTCGTTCGGACGAATCGCTTTTTTTAGGTCCCTGGGTCTGGACCTTTTTGCCTATCCTTGCACGCGCTTTCCTGACTTGGCCGGATTGCCACGCCCACCTCACTTGCCAGGATACCGTCAGTTCATTTGTAATTCCCCATTTTGTCTGTATGACTCGTTACTTCGCTGTTGCCCTTTGCTGCCTCTTTTTTTCCACGTTGCTCACCGCCCGCGCCGCTACACTGGACAGTACTGCCGTCTCGCCCTATCGGGTCATTGCTTATGCGGGTGGCGGAACAGACTTTTTCCGGATCGGGGCCGAAAAGCTCACGCACATCAACTATGCGTTCGGGGTGGTCAATCCCGAAGGCGAAATCTATTTTGCTAACCCACATGCTCCGGCCCATTTAGCGCAACTGCAAGCGCTCAAAGCCCGCAACCCGGCGCTCAAAATCATCCTTTCGGTCGGGGGTTGGGGAGCCGACCACTTTTCGGATGCGGTGGTCGACGAAGCCGCCCGCCAGAAGTTTTCGCAGAGTGCGTTGCGTCTTCTCAACGACTACGCCCTCGACGGCATCGACCTGGATTGGGAATATCCTGGACAACCGGGACCGGGCATCAAATTCCGTCCGGAAGACAAGCAGAATTTTACGTTGATCCTACAATTGATGCGGCATCAACTGGATTCGCTGAGCGACCTGCGGCAGCGTTCGGGTGTTGACCGCTACACGCTTACCATCGCCAGCACGAACGGTGAATATTTCAAGCATACGGAGATGGACAAGTTGCACGTCTACCTGGATTGGATCAACATCATGACGTACGATCTGTTCAACAGCCTGACGGACCAATCTGGACACCATACAGGGCTTTACGCTTCGGCGGGAGCGGGCATCCAACATACGGACGCATCGGTTCAGGAACATCTGGCCGCGGGCATTCCACCGCACAAGCTGGTGATTGGGGCGGCGTTTTACAGCCGGGAATGGACCGGGATAAAGAATCTGAAAAAAGGCGTTAACCAACCGTTCGAGAAATACGCGGGCTCGCACTCGTACCCGCAACTCTTGGCCGATTTCATTGGCAAACAGGGCTATACCCGCCATTGGGACGCCACGGCCCAAGCGCCCTACCTGTGGAATCCCGACACGCATACGCTCATTTCCTACGATGACCCCGAGTCGCTGAAGGCCAAGGCAGCATTTGTGAAAAAACACCAATTGGGCGGGATCATGTACTGGGAACACGCGCTGGACCCTGCCGAAACGCTGCTGGACGCCATTGTGCAAGGACTTCGGTAAGCCCGGACATTTCGCACCCGCCCCGAAAATCGTTATCTTCGTAGGGAGTCGGCTACCACCACCATGCCCAATCCGTTTACCCTCGATCCTGTTATCGGATACGCCGTTCCGTTCTTCCTGTTTTTCATGGGACTGGAAATGGTGATTTTGTATCTGGAAGGACGCGAGGGGTACCACCGGCAGGATGCGCCCGCGAGTATTGCCATGGGGCTGGGCAGCGTGGTGATCAATCTGGTGATGAAAACCGGGGCGTATCTGGCTTTTTCCTGGCTATACACGTTTCGTCTGTTCGAATTGGGGTACACCTGGTGGAGTTGGGTGCTGCTTTTCTTCGCCGACGACTTCACGTTCTACTGGCACCACCGCTCCTGCCACGAAATCCGGCTGTTCTGGGCGGGACACGTCAACCATCATTCGTCGCAACATTACAACCTGGCCGTCGCGTTGCGCCAGTCGTGGGGCGAACTGCTGCACAAGTACCTCTGGTGGCTCTGGCTGCCGCTGGTGGGCTTTCTGCCCTTGATGATCCTGACCGTGATGTCGATCAGCCTGATTTATCAATTCTTTCTGCACACCGAGGTGGTACGGCGGCTGGGGCCTCTGGAGTGGTTTTTCAACACCCCGTCTCACCACCGGGCGCACCACGCCAGCAACCTCCGGTACCTGGACCGCAACCACGGCGGCATGCTGATCATCTGGGATCGTCTGTTCGGAACATTTGAGCCGGAAGATCCGCGCGAATTGCCAGTGTACGGCCTGACGACCAATATTCACACCTACCATCCGCTGCACATCGCGACCCATGCGTACCGGGAACTCTGGCACGACCTGAAGCGAAGCCGAGGCTGGCGCGACCGAATACGCTACGCACTGATGCCTCCCGGTTGGAGCCCCGACCGCTCTACCCTGACGGCCCGGCAGATGCGCCAACAAGCCAATCCTTCGCCGCCAAAGCCCGTTAGCTCACGCTAATTCTTTGCGCATGATGTAGTCGTTCATCCAGAACTCCCCGATGGGTAGGTCAACCTCCTGCGTGATGACAAAGCCACAGCGTTCGTAGAATCCTTTGGCCGGATTGCTCCGGTTCACGTTCAACTCCAGCGCCTTTCCGCCCTGGCGCTGCGTGAGGGTCGCTACCTCGTCGATCATTTTTCGACCCAGGCGTTTGCCCTGATAGGCAGGATGCAGGTAGATTTTTTCGATACGAACCGTCTGATCCGGGCGCATGGGGGCATACGCCACAAACCCGATGGGTTTTGCCCCTTCGTACAAAAGCAAAAATGTGTAACCGTTCTCCAGTTGCACCTGGAGGGCCTTCTCACTGTACATGGCGTCCAGCATGTAGTGGATCTGCGCTTCGGAAATAATGCCCGGATAAGTTTTCCACCAGATATCGTGGGCCAGCATGCCGATGGTCGACAGGTCCGTGAGAGTTGCGGGGCGAAGGGTATACGCAGTCATCGTCAAATGCGGATAGTTACTTTGAATCAATTTCCCAGTGGTCGGTACGAAACGCCGAAGCGGGTAAACCATCGGTGTTGAACAAGTTGGGCTCGGCCGTATTACTCCAGGCAAACCGCACGGCAACCGGCTTTTTAACGCCAGAGGCCCGCACAACTACGGTATTGCCATCAATTTTGGCCTGGGCCGGCACAAAGTCCCGGTCTTCGCCCGCCACTTCAAAGTGCGTGAGCGCCCCCCCTTTCGCCAGCAGTCCTTTTTCGGCATGGTCGAAGTAAAGGCGAATTTTTCGCCCTTCTACCTTCATGTCCCGGTACAGCGGTCCTGAATAAGGAACCTGTGCCTGGCCGTACGTCTGGTTCAATGCCCATCCGGCCAGGCGCAGCCCTACGTCCAGCTTGTTGCGGGGATGGATGTCGTTCGCGTTGCCAATGTCGCTGATTACCACCATACCGGTTCGCGGGGTGGCCATGGCTTGCCGTTGCGCGTCGCGCAGCAACACACCCGCCAGAGGACGATCGTATTTGTAAGGGGCAATCTGCACGTAATAAAATGGGAACTCTTGCCCCCACTCGGTGCGCCAGTTTCGGATCATGGCTGGCAACAAATCGGCGTATTTTTCCGGGACAACCGTGTTCGCTTCTCCCTGGTACCAGAGCGCACCGGCCAGACGGTACGGAATCAGCGGGGCGATCATCGCATGATAGGCCAGTCCGGGTTGTTCGGGGCCCCACGGCACCTTCGGCAACTGACGCGCAGCGGCAACGAGCGATGGATCTTGCGCCAGCGCATCAGGATTGATCCACACTTCGGCGGGCGTCCCACCCCAGCTGCTGTTGATCAGCCCCACGGGTCTCTGCAAGTTTTTGTGCAGTTGTCGCCCGAAAAAGTAGCCCACCGCACTAAAGTCCGGCATGGTTTGCGGCGTGCACACGACCCACGCTCCTTCCAGATCCAATTGCGGCACGGCAGAGGTACGTTTCGTAACGTTAAAAAAGCGAATTTCCGGGTAATTTGCCTCCCGAATGGCCCCTTCGGCCCCTTCTATGCCCGCCCGGGCAGTCCACTCCATGTTCGATTGACCGGAGCAAAGCCAGACTTCACCGATCAGGACATCCTCAAATTTGATGGTATTGTACCCTTGAAACGTAAGCGAGTACGGCCCACCCGCCGCAGGTGTTGGTACCTGAACACGCCAGGTGGCATTGTGGTCGGCGGTCACCTTTACGGGGGCGGCCTTCCACCCCGGCGTAATGGTGATTTCCTCTAAGGGATTGGCCCACCCCCACAAGGTGACAGTGTCGTTCTGCTGAAGCACCATGTGCTCGCCGATGATGGCCGGCAGGTTTACGTTCGCGTAGGTGGAACAAACCGAAAATGCACTCAAAAGCAGCGCAAGAAAGATTTTCATAAGTGATGGGGAGTAAAACGTTAAGATAGCGGAAAGTCGAAAGGCACGGCCTTCCTCTGACGGCGAACTTAACAACTCGCGGAAAATTGGGCACACCTGCGCAAAAAATAAAGCCTATGTCAAAGGTATGCCCTCGCGGGTATGCCTCCCAACATAGACTTACTGTTTTAGGGATACGGTCTGAGGGTATGCGGTAGGCCAACGATCTCCCCTGTCGCTGCGTATGCACTCAGAGTGGTATGCCTCAAATTGCGGGGTATGCCCGATCGGGTATGCCCCAAAGGTGTACACCTGATTGCTCAGGTGAACTGGCTTTATACAATCTGTCCAGTGAAAAGCGACTGGTGTATGACCGCAGACGAGTAAGAGGTGCTCCAATCTCTGACCCAGGGGCCGCGGTTATGCGTTTCAGATTGCTGTATGAAGCGCGATGTTTCGTACAGCAATGATCAGAAAAAACAATAACTTAGCCGTGTTAAAACTCGAGTAGATACGGATATACACGTATTTCAACACGGAAGCTATGGCCACCAGAGAATGTCCTCAGTGCGGAACCCCCATTGTGGGGAGGATCGATAAGAAATTTTGCTCCGACCAGTGTCGCTTTTTATACAACAACCGGCAGAAACGGGAAAGCGAGATCACCATCGGTAATGTCAACCAGGCCCTTCGGAAGAACCGTTCGATCCTTAAAACGTTGAACCCCATTGGGTTAACAGAAGTACGACGCGAAGTGATGGTGAAGATGGGCTACAACTTTCACTTCTTTACGCACGTGTACCGCACACAGAAAGGTGGCGTCTACTACTTCTGCTATGAGTATGGCTATACGTTTGTCAAGGAGAACGATAAAGTCAAATTGGTTACCTGGCAGGATTATATGCCTAAAGAAGTTTCTGACGTACTCTACCAAAACCGGTTCGATTCACCCGCCGAGTAGTGTAACTGCTAGAAAATGCTTATGGACAGATAATTACTCCCGGCAAACGGATAAGGGATTCCCAGCTACCTTATGCGCTCGCTTTAACACAAAGATCCTTTATTTTTTTATATTTCAAAGAATAGGCTCTCCGTTTTTTTCTATTCTCTTCTGCTTTCTTACAAGTCAATTCCACACGTTTGGTGACGAGGCAGTCACCGTTCAACGTCATAAAGTACCGCAACCGACATCCGCAATCGGAAGCTTTTAAAAAGAACCCGAGCCGACAGTGCAGTACCATCGGCTCGGTTGCCAATCAAATTGAATCACGCGCTAGAGTCCGGCCGCTCAGCTTATCAGCTCTTCTTCCAACCGGACGGAGGTATAGTCAGGCACGCATCGGCGTACGCTCGGGATCGACGTAAATTCCTCGGATCGGTGGGTTGTGGTAATGACGATGCACTTCATGCCCGCATTGTAAGCCGTTTTTGCGCCGGTAGGCGAATCCTCAAAAACCAAGCAGTGTTCCGGCGCTACGCCCAATTGGTCGGCTACCTTCAAGAACACTTCCGGATCGGGCTTGCCTTTGGTCACGTCGTGGGCCGTGACAATAGCCCCAAAATAGTCACGAATGCCGAG
Organism: Catalinimonas alkaloidigena; assembly: GCF_900100765.1. Taxonomy (NCBI): domain Bacteria; kingdom Pseudomonadati; phylum Bacteroidota; class Cytophagia; order Cytophagales; family Catalimonadaceae; genus Catalinimonas; species Catalinimonas alkaloidigena. The sequence goes on from NZ_FNFO01000012.1 coordinate 50,195, forward strand.
GGTATCCACCACAAAATCAACATTCTCTGGTCGCGCCGCCGTGCCGATTCCCATCTTGAGGCCTCGCTTTTTTCCTTCGTCCAGAAGACGGTGCAAGCCATCCACCAGCTTCAGGTCGGGTAGGAATACCTCGCGGTAAAGCGCCTCTTTGGCATACGAAATGGCGTCGCGCTCCTCGAACGTGTATTTATCACCAAACAAACGCACCAGAATGTCGTCGTTGGTTCCGTGGCACTTCGCCACGACTTCGTCTAACGAGAGGGATAACCCCACTTCCGCCAGTTTCTGTTGCCAGGCACGGTGGTGCACCATCATGTTGTCCACCATGGTGCCGTCCATATCGAAAATAAGACCTGTGTGCACGTATGTTGAAGAAGCGTTGACGCAGATCACCGCCTACGCCACTCTGTTGGAATTTGCTGAACAGCCGTATGGGATGTTTACTTCCCGGCCTGGAGGCTTACGGGCGAAGCGCTCTTCGGCGAACGGAACGCCACGCGACGAGCCTCATCCAGCCAATCGGGCCGCAAGGTTTTTCTGCGCCGCAGTAACAAAGCGTTGAAGTACACATCACGGTACTCGGAACTGAAGATGCGGCGGAACGAACGCAACTGGCGCGTGAGCCACGTAATTCGGTAAGAAGCCGTCAGCTTGCGCGTCGTAAAATTGGTGGGCTGGCTGTTGCTTTTGGTCCAGGAGCCGCTGCAATGGTGAATGGAAAACCCCTGTTCGCGCTGCCAGGCAGGTTTCTCAAAGTACTCCTTGGGATAAATGGAGATCTTGTGCTTGTCGCTTTTCCAGCGTTGTCCGTTCAGCAAAAAGTCAGGCAGGTTGTTGATGAAGTAATGGGTAAACACCCGGTTGTTCACTGGCCAGCAGCCAGACCGAATGTGCTTGTATTCTTCCAACACATCGCCAATCACCGGATGAGCGGGTGGGCTGTAGATCACGGCGGTTCCCAAAGCACAGTTTTGAATATATCCCATGATCAGGCAGTCGCTTTCGTGCTCCAGCAGGCGAAACGGCTTGATCAGTTCTACGTCGGTATCGAGGTAAAATCCGCCTTGTTCGTACAGTTTCTGAAGACGCACCACGTCGGACAGGAAGCTCCACCGCCGCTCGGCTAACGCTTGTTGAGCATAAGGGTAATCGGTGATGTCCGAATTTTTGTCGTTCCATTCACAAAACTCGAATTCCGGATTCAACCGCTGCCAATCGGCGATGTTTTCGGCCACTTGGGGCGGAAGCGAACTTCCGAACCAGCAATAATGAACTTTTCTAACCATAAATTTATATCGCTCTTTGCTGGTGCTGTTCCATATTCGCAGGGTGTGGTTGGGAATAAGGGAGCACGCGTTGGAAATGTAAGTTTGCGAGATAGTCAGCTATACGAGAATAGGTGAAGCAAGTCGTGGTGAAAAGTAGGGTTTTCAAAATAGGAATAACCTTACATCGTCCGCTTTGTGCTGACTGTCTCTAAACAAAAATAGGCAGATTTCTTGATAAGCCAAGAAATCTGCCCGGTAAAGCGTTTGTGCGTACCCTCGCCTAAACGGCTTTCAGGGTACAAGAAAAAGGTAACGTACTGATGCTCAGGTTACCCATTAAAACTAATCATAACATACGCGACCAGCGCCAGCACGATCAACGAAGTGACAATATCCCACACGGTGTAGCTGTTGCGGTTTTCTGCTTTTTGTTCCGGTGAAATGGAACCGAACGTCAGGCCCTGAATTTTTTCGGGAGCCGGCGCTGGTGTCAGAAGACTCACCACGACACAGACCGTTACGCAGACCAGGAAGAACCACGCCGCGAAGGTCAGGAAGTTGGTCGCCGCAAAGACGTGCAGTAACCCATCGGGATCCAGCGAATCGCGCATCAATTCCAATCCGATGCGCAAAATGGCCACTACCAACCCGAAGACCAGAGTCGCCAGCGCACCCTGCGAATTGATCCGCTTGAAGAAAATACCCAACAGAAAGACCGCCGTAATGGGCGGCGCAATGTACGACTGCACGGACTGAAGGTATTCGTACAGCACACCGGAAATGTTCTGCATGATGGGAATCCAGAGGATGCCCAGCACCACTACCACGCCGGTCGAGATCCGCCCGATGTTCAGTAGTTTGCTCTCCGGCGTATCCGGATAGAGTTTCTTGTAAATGTCGACGGTGAAGAGCGTAGAACACGAGTTGAAGACCGACGCCAGCGAACTCATCAGCGCCGCCAACAGACCCGCTGCTACTAGACCGCGCAGGCCGGCAGGCATTTTGTTCATCAGCAGAGAGACAAAGGCTTCATCGGCCGAATCCCACTGCAACTCGCCCTGGTTTTTCAACGCCAGGGAAATAACGCCCGGAATCAGGAACAGGAAGATGGGGAGAAGTTTCAGCAACCCGCCGAAAATTGTACCGCGTCGCCCCTCTTTGATGCCTTCGGCTGCCAGCACACGCTGCACGATGTACTGGTCTGTACACCAATACCACGTCCCGACGATTGTGCTGGTAATCACCAGGCTCGGCCACGGAAATTCCGGATCGGTAGCCGGGCGCCACATGTCCAGGTAGCCTTCCGGAAGCGAAGCTTTTACGTTGGCCCATCCCCCGGCGGCATCCAAACCGACCACCGTGAGGGTTACGGCTCCGATCACGAGGATCACGGTCTGAATGGCCTCGGTATAGACCACCGCACGCATCCCGCCCAACACGGTGTAGACCCCGGTCAGAATCACCGTAATAAGCGCCCCGGTCCAGAAGTCGATTTGCAACAGCGAGGCGATCACAATGCCCCCGGCATAGACCGTTACCGACACTTTGGTCAGCACATAGGCCAGCAGAGAGAAGACGCTCAAAAACCAGCGTGCCCGCTCATTAAACCGCCGCTCCAGAAATTCGGGCATGGTGAATACGCCACTGCGGAGGTAAAACGGCAAAAACACCCACCCCAGCGTAATGACCAGCCAGGCGTGGAGTTCGTAAATGAGTAGCGGAATTTTGCCACCGGCCCCGGAGCCGGCCAGTCCCACCACGTGTTCCGAACCGATGTTGGAAGCAAAAATGGAGGCACCGATCACGAACCAGCCCATGTTGCGGCCCGCCAAAAAGTAATCTTCAGTGTTCTCGTTTTTTTGTCGAATGACCCAGACCGCTACGCCGAGTAGGATCATAAAATACACCCCGATCATAATCCAATCGAGGGTTTCGAATCGCTGCATAAGTGATTGCTTAAAAGGGTTTAAGTAGTTGTTTTCGTATTAATTCTGCCCATAATAGGCATTTTTCCCGTGTTTGCGGAAATAATGCTTGTCGATGAGCGACTGTTTGATGGGGGGCGTATTCGGGTTGATGGTCAGCGTCAGGTACGCCATGCGCGCCAGCTCCTCCATCACCGTGGCGTTGTACACGGCCTTGGCGGCGCTTTTCCCCCAGGCAAACGGACCGTGGCAAGCCACCAGCACCATCTCGACTTCCTGCGGCGAAAGCCCTTGGTCGCGGAACACGTTCAGGATCTGATGGCCGGTTTCCAGTTCGTAGTCGCGCTCGATCATCTCGTCCGACATCACCTCCGTCACCGGAATGGACGCCACCAGGTGGTCGGCGTGGGTGGTGCCGAGGTTCGGAATGGACCGCATCGCCTGCGCCCACGCCACCGCATAAGCCGAATGCGTATGGCAAATCCCCCCAATGGTGTCGAAGTGTTGGTAGAGCAGTACGTGCGTTTTCGTATCGGACGAGGGCCGCATCGTTCCTTCCACAATCTGATTGTCGAAGTCGACAATGACAATATCGTCCGGCTTCAGGTCGTCGTAGGCCACGCCGCTGGGCTTAATGCCGATGACTCCTTCCTTTCGGTCGATGCCGCTGACATTGCCGAAAGTGTAGATCGCCAGCTTCTGCCGCGGAATTTCCAGGTTGGCTTCGTAGACTTCCTCTTTCAAGGATTGGTATTTCGACATGAGATTTAATTTTGAGTGATGGAGTTAAAAGTGGAAAGCATAAGGTTTTAGGTACTTCTACCACGCGTTAACCGTACGCTTTCCACTTCTAACGTTCAACTTATTGCAATTCCAGCACCACAACCGAGGCCGGGGGCATCGATACGGTCAGGGTTTCGCCTTTCAGTTTCGCGCCTTTAAACTCGGTGGGCTGCACTTTGTTCGGTTGGTCGAATGTGTTGTAATCCTGGATTTTGCCCGAAGCCAACACCCGTCCCGAAACCTTAGAGGCCTTCATGCCCCGTAAGTTAATCGGTACCTCCTGTTTTTTTGTCGGATCGATGTTGGTCAGCGTAATGTGGATCTTGCCGCTTTGGTCTTTCGAGGCCGAAGCCGACACCGCCGGCAGCGCACGCCCGTTCAGTTCGAAGTTGGCTGTTTCCACGGTCAGGGGCAGCATCAGCGCGTCGTGGTGGACGTTGTACATCTCGAATACGTGATAGGTCGGCGTCAGCAGCATTTTGTTGCCATCGGTCAGCGCCACGGCCTGCAACACGTTGACGGTCTGCGCGATGTTGGCAAGCCGAACGCGGTCGGCGTGGTTGTTGAAGATGTTGAGCGTAGCACCGGCGATCATCGCATCGCGCATCGTGTTCTGCTGGTAAAGGAAGCCAGGATTCGTGCCGGGCTCCACGTCGTACCATCCCCCCCACTCGTCTACCACCATGGCCAGGCGTTTCTTGGGATCGTACCGGTCCATGATCGCCCCGTGCCGCTGAATCAGTTCTTCCATTTGCAGCGCCTTTTCCATCGTTTGGAAGTACTCCTCCGTCGAGAAATTCGTGGCCGACCCTTTGTCGCTCCAGTTGATTACGGAGTAGTGGTGGAAGCCCAGACCGCTCATGGTGTGCAGCGGCACGTTTTTCATGAGGGTTTCTGTCCAGTGGTAGTCGGCCGAGTTGGCCGTAGAAGGCAACCGGAACAGACGAGGACCGCCGTAGTCGCGGATGTAGTTGTTGTAGCGCTTGTAGACGTCGGCGTAGTACTCGGCGGTCATGTCGCCACCACAGCCCCAGTTTTCGTTGCCGATGCCAAAAAATTGTACGTTCCAGGGTTGTTCACGGCCGTTTTCAGACCGCAGTTTGGCCATCGGTGCGCCGCCCGGATGGTTCAGGTACTCGACCCACTCGACCATTTCCTGCACGGTGCCGCTGCCCAGGTTACCGTTGATGAACGGCTCGGCCCCCAGCTGCTGGCATAGCTCCATGAACTCGTGCGTCCCGAAGCTGTTGTCTTCCGTCGTGCCGCCCCAGAAGATGTTGATCATCGACGGACGGTCTTCTTTCGGCCCGATGCCGTCTTTCCAGTGGTAGGTATCGGCAAAACAGCCTCCTGGCCAGCGCAGGTTGGGCACGCCCATTTTTTTCAGCGCCGCGACCACGTCGTTGCGCATTCCGTTCGTGTTCGGAATGTCGGAATCTTCACCGACGTAAAAACCGCCGTAAATACAGCGCCCGAGGTGTTCGGCAAAATGCCCGTAGATGTGGCGGCTAATGGTGTCTTTCGCCAGGTCGGCGTTGACCACGACCCGGTTCTGCGCCCACGCGGACGACAAAACGCCGATCAGCAGGCCCAAGGTGTAACAAATGCGTTTCATGTTTGGAAGATGGAATGGACTAGATAAATGTGTATAAAGTCAGATGATGGATGAAAAGGAAAAGTAGGGAGAACAGCACGCTGCGCTCCCCCTTATAGATGCTCTGCGCCAAGCACTTCGCGCCTAGCGATAATATGCTTCGCTCCAGCGCAATTCGTTGCGGAACCGGCGCAGCTGTGTGTCTTTGTCGATCACGACCAGTTCCACGCCCACCATATCGGCGAAGTCGGCGATGTATTCGGTCGTGAGGTTCTGGCTGTACACCGTATGGTGCGCACCGCCGGCGTAGATCCAGGCTGCACAGGCCGTCGTCATGTCGGGTTGGGGTTTCCAGAGGACGCGTGCCACGGGCAGTTTGGGCAGTTCTTCCTGAGCCGGTACGGCGTCGACTTCGTTCACCAGCAGGCGGAAGCGGTTGCCCATGTCGATCAGCGACACGTTCAGAGCCGGACCGCCCGCCGCGTTGAACACGAGCCGAACCGGGTCTTCTTTCCCGCCGATGCCCAGCGGATGGATCTCACACTTGGGTTTGCCGTCGGCGATCGATTCGCAGATTTCGAGCATGTGCGAGCCGAGCACCAGCCGGTTCGACGGATCGAAGTGGTAGGTATAATCCTCCATGAACGAGTTGCCGCCCGGCAGCCCGACCGCCATCACTTTCAGCGCCCGCACCATCGCCGCGGTTTTCCAGTCGCCTTCACCTCCGAAGCCGTAGCCCATGCCCATCAGGCGCTGGGACGCGATCCCCGGCAGTTGTTTCATGCCGTGCAGGTCTTCGAACGTATCGGTGTAACCTTTGAAATGGCCCTCTTCCAGGAATTGCTTCATGCCCAGCTCGATCCGGGCGGCGTCGCGCAGCGACTCGTGCCGCTCGCCTCCTTTCAGGAGCACGTCCATCAGCGTATAGCGGTCGCCGTATTCTTCGCAGAGGCGGTCGACGTCGGCTTCCGACACCGCATTGATGACCTGCACCAGATCGCCGATGCCGTGGGTGTTGACCGAGAACCCAAACTTCAGTTCGGCTTCCACTTTATCGCCATCGGTCACGGCCACCTGCCGCATGTTGTCGCCGAAGCGCACAAACTTGGCCCCTTGCATGTCGAACCGGGCCGCGGCCACGCGCATCCAGATCGCGATGCCCTTCAGCACGTGTTCTTCCTGCCAGTGGCCGACGATCACCTTGCGTTCCAGGCGCATGCGCGACATCATAAACCCGAATTCGCGGTCGCCGTGCGCCGACTGGTTCAGGTTCATGAAGTCCATGTCGATGCTGTCCCACGGAATGTCGCGGTTGAATTGCGTGTGCAGGTGGAGCAACGGCTTCTGCAAAAATTTCAGGCCGGAGATCCACATTTTAGCGGGCGAAAACGTGTGCATCCAGGCGATCAGGCCGATGCAGTTCGGGGCCACGTTGGCCTCCTGACACAGTTTCGTGATTTCGTCGGGCGTTTTGACCACGGGTTTGAACACCACCCGCACCGGCAGGTGCTCGGACCGATCGAACGATTGCGCGATGGTCTGCGAATGCTCGGCGACCTGACGCAGGGTCTCTTCGCCGTACAAATGCTGGCTGCCCGTGACAAACCAGACTTCAAATTGCTTTAGATCAAGCATGGATAAGGGAAAAGTTATCGGTTGATACGTTATCGTTGAACAGAATTAAGATCTCAAGAGGCAGCGTTCAAGTCGCAGGTTCAAAAGCCAACCGGCGGGCTCATTCTGTCCAGGATCTTCTGACTTCTAGAAAAAAGGATGCTTTGTTTCGTGACCAGATCTCGCACCACGGCGGGAAGCAATCCGGTATGCTGAAGCAACTCACTGGCATTCGAGGTGACATAGCTGCGTCTCCGGCCTCCCGAGCGCATCAGCCCTCCACAAATGCGCCGAAGGCTACGTATTTCTCGTACAGTTTCTGGTAGACCGCCGACTGTTCCGGGCGAGGCTCGTAGACGGCATCGAAGCCGGACGACATGGCCCGTTGCGCTTCTTCCATTGTTTCGTATTCGCCCGCCGCCACGGCCGCGCACATGGCCGCGCCCAACGCACAGGCCTGGTCGGCACTGGCAATTTTGATGGGCATGTTCAGCACGTCGGCCAGCGTCTGCATCACGAACGGGGATTTTTTCGCCACGCCCCCGATGCCGATCACCTGCCGGATCGGCACGCCCTCGTCCACAAACCGGTCGACGATGCTTTTGGCACCGAACGCGGTGGCTTCGACCAGGGCTTTAAACACGCGCGCCGTATCGCTGCCCAGGTTCAGACCCATCATCGCCCCTTTCAGCGTATGGTTGGCGTCGGGCGTGCGGCGTCCGTTGAACCAGTCGAGCGCGACCGGATCGTTTTCGGTAACCGGCAGCTGCGCCGCCTGGTCGGCCAGGTGCGGAATGAGTTGCTTCGCCAGTTTTTTCTTCGTGGCTTCGTCATCAATCAGGTCGTTGACGGGCCCCAGCACCAGCCGTTGCAGCCACGCATACACGTCACCGAACGCCGACTGACCCGCCTCCATGCCCAGCATACCGGGGATGATGGAGCCATCCACCTGCCCGCAGATGCCCTGCACCAGCGTATCTTTCACTTCGTCGGTCGGCGCAATGAGCATGTCGCAGGTCGACGTACCCATCACCCGCACCAACGCGTACGGCTCGATGTGCGCGCCTACCCCGCCCATGTGCGCATCGAAGGCGCCAACGCCAATGACGGCCTCGGGAGAGATGCCCAGCTTTTCGGCCCATTCGGGCGAAATGGTGCCCATGGGTTGGTCGGACGTATACGTTTCCCGATAGAGTCGCCCGCGCAAACCGCGCAACAGCGGGTCGAGGGTGGTCAGAAATTCTTCGGACGGCAGGCCGTCGAACTCTTCGTGCCACATGGCTTTGTGCCCGGCCGCGCACCGCGACCGTTTCAACGCGAGCGGATCGGTCTGGCCCGTTAGCACGGCCGACACCCAGTCGCAGTGTTCGATCCATGAAAAGGCCTTCTCGCGCACGGCCGGGTCGACCCGCAGCGTATGCAGAATCTTCGCCCAGAACCACTCGGACGAGTAGATGCCGCCGACGTACTTCGTAAAGTCGACTTTCCAGTTGTGGGCCAGCGTGTTGATCTCTTCTGCCTCCTGGTTGGCCGTGTGGTCTTTCCAGAGGATGAACATGGCATTGGGATTCTCGGCAAACTCGGGCAGCAGGGCCAGCGGCGTACCGTGGCGATCGACCGGCGCGGGCGTAGAGCCCGTCGTGTCGACCGAAATGCCGATGATGTGCTCGGCCACCTCAGCCGGGGCCTGACGGAGGGCCTCGGTGATGGACGACTCGAGTCCTTCCAGGTAATCGAGGGGATGCTGGCGGAATTGCGAATGGGGGGCATCGCAATACAACCCTTGTTTCCAGCGCGGGTATTCGTACACGGCGGAGCCAACTACGTTACCGTTGTGCGTATCGACAATCATGGAACGCACGGAATCGGTGCCGTAATCCACTCCTATGACGTAGTGGTTTTTCATGAGTAGGTGTTGGTAGTTCCTCAAATCTGGCAAGAAAAAATCGCTTTCACGAATCTTCGCCCGGTCCGGCGACGTTTGCGCGGCAGCATCGTATTCCTTTTGTGCTATGATTCTGCCAATGCAAACGCATTGCGCAAGCCAAAGTGCAATCCTTTTCACAAGGCCAGAAGCCAGCAAGAACGCCCCTCAAGCACTCAAACGAACGACTCAAAAAAGTGCAATAAAAAAAATTTACCCGCTCGACGAAAGATTGGCTGAGAAAGCCCCTGCCCGCCGAAACAAAGGTTTTTTCTGCTCAAAAATTCGATTTAACCTTTCGGGTGTTTTTTTGTTTTATGTAAAAAAATGGATAGGTTGCTTCCGTCCTCCAACCGTACTGATCTTGTTCCCACCCTCATGGAAAGCTCGTCTCCCCTCCGCGTTGAGCCGCAGGCCGAGTGCCAGCTCTGGCAGGCGTTTCTCGACGGAAGCGATGCGGCCCTGAGCGAGCTATACCGGCGCTACGCCGACCGCCTTTACAGTTACGGACGGCAGTTTACCGCGCAAGACGAACTGGTGCTCGACACGGTGCAGGAAGTCTTTTTTACCCTGATCAAAAGCCGGACCACCCTCAACGCCGCCGTCTCGGTCAAGTTTTACCTGTACGCTAGTTTCCGTCGATTGCTGTTCCGGCAACTGAAACGCGAACGGAAGTGGGTGCTGAAAGAAGAAATGCCCGAAGCGGAAGGCTTTCAGATTACCCTCGAACCGGAGTTTCTGACGCGCTACACGCTCGACGAAAAACGGCTGATCGAAAACGCCTGCAACCGCTTGCCCAAACGGCAGCGCGAAATCCTCATGCTGTTCTATTACGAAGGCCTTTCCTACCGCGAAGTGGCCGACGTGATGGGCCTGGCCAATCCGAAAACGGCCCGCACGATGCTCTACCGCGCGGTCGACTCGCTCGGCACGCTCCTCTCGCCTCACAAAGAACTTCTCCGCGTGGCGCTGCTTTTTATCGGCGTGTAGCGGATTGTCCACGGCGGCACGAAACAAAGGAGCAATCGCCGTTTCTCCCGTCTCCTGACACCCTCCCCCGGTCTTCCGAAAAATTTTTCTACTTTTTTTGTGGTCGTTTTCAACGGGCCTGCCTCTTCTGGATTGTACGCTTTTCCGGCGCTTTCCTATGGCATTCCTTCCAACATCTACGGCCGATTTCCTGACGAACGAATCGTTCGTGCAATGGGTGATGGCCCCCACGCCCGCCTCCGAACAAACGTGGCAGGCCTGGCTGCGTGAACATCCCGACAAACGGGAAATGTTGCAGGAAGCACGGGTGCTGCTGGGCGCAATTCGCCTGAAAGATACGCACCGTATTCCTGAGGCGCGCAGCCGCCAGATACTGGAACATATCCAGCGCTACCAGCAACACGAAAAACAGCACCCCACGCGCAGCGCACCGCTGCACACCGAACGGCAGGCAGCCGAACGCCGGCGGAGTCGCGTACGCCCGTTGCGCCACGTAGCGTCTGCCCTGGTGGCGGCGTGCCTGCTCCTGGGAGGGTTCTTCCTGGCGCGGCCTTACCTGAACACCTTGCTGACGGAAGAGGCCGCCGCGCCGGTCGCTTACATTACGCAGGAGGTGCGGCCCGGGCAGAAAATGACGCTGCAACTCGCCGACGGCACCACGATTCGCCTCAACGCGTCCAGCACGCTTCGCTACCCCGAACAGTTTTCGGATACGTTGCGGAAGGTGTATTTGACGGGACAAGCCTTTTTTCAGGTAGCGCACAACGCGCAGGCGCCTTTCATCGTGGAGACGCCGCATTTCTCGACCCGCGTGTTGGGAACCTCGTTCGACATCAACGCTTATCCGGACCAGCCGCATCAGCACGTTGCCCTGGTAACGGGCAAGGTGGAAGTCGCGACGCAAACGGGCGCGACAGCCCTGCTCAACCCCTCGGAGATGAGTTCGTACGACGAAAGCTCGGGCGACCTGACCACCTCGACGTTCGACGTAGAAACGATGACCGGCTGGAAAGACGGCCTCCTGATCTTCGACCATACGCCCTTCGAGGAAGTGCTGCCGACGCTGGCCAACTGGTACGGCGTGGAATTCGTGCTGGAAGACGGCTTCCGGCTGCGCGGCACCTACAGCGGCCGGTTCACCCACGAGTCGCTCGAAAACGTGCTGGTGGGGATGTCGTATTCCGCCTCGTTCCAGTACCGCATCGCCCAGCAGAAAGTGTACCTCTCGGCCGCCCGCGAATGACCTGAGATCCGGCCGGCGCACCACCTCCGCCCACGCAACCAACCTTCGTTTACCCTTGTCAACAACCTATACTTTATGAACAGAAAACGCTCTACACGATTCCGTACCGCTCGGGGCTTTACGCTCCTGCTGCTGTACCTCGCGGCGATGTGCGCGCTCCCTACCTACACCCATGCGACCGCACAATCGCAGCAAAGCAAGCTGGCCGACATTTACATCACGCTGAACCTGAACAACCAGAAGCTGGTGGACGTGTTTCAGGCCATCGAAGGGCAAACGGACTTTAGTTTCGCCTATCCGCACCGTGCCTTCAACGAATCGGCCCGCATCACGGTAGTGGCCAACAACCAGTCGCTGCGGACGGTGCTGGAAGAGATTTCGCTCAAGGCGCAAGTGGGCTTCAAGCGCATCAACGGCACCATCCACGTCAGCCGCATCAAGAACAAATACATTCCGCCGGTCGAGGAACTGATCTCGCCCCAGGCCTTTCCAGTATCGGGCAAAGTGACCGACGCCAACGGGGAAGAACTGCCGGGCGTGAGCATCATCGTCAAGGGCACCAACAACGGCACGGTGACGGACATTCAGGGAAATTACAGCCTGAACGCGCCGAGCTCGGCCGATACGCTGGTGGTCAGTTCTGTCGGGTACGCCACGCGCGAAGTGCCGATCAACGGGCGCTCGACGGTCGACATCTCGCTGGAAGAGGACGTGCAGAGCCTGAGCGAAGTGGTGGTGGTCGGCTACGGCACCCAACGCAAAAGCGACCTGACAGGCTCGGTGGCCCTGGTGCAAACCGACGAAGCCAAAAAGGTAGCGACCAACGACATCAGCCAGTTGCTGCAGGGACGGGCCGCGGGCGTTTCGGTAACCAGCGACGGGCAACCCGGCGCGGGCGCAACGGTGCGCATCCGGGGCATCAGTTCGTTCAACAACAACGAGCCGCTCTACGTGGTGGACGGCGTGCCGCTGCAAACCGGCATCCGCGATTTCAACCCGAACGACATCGAATCCATTCAGGTGCTGAAAGATGCCTCGGCCGGGGCGATTTACGGATCGCGGGCCGCCAATGGCGTCGTGATCATCACCACCAAACGGGGCCGGAAGGACCAGCCGCTGAGCATCACCTACAACGGCTACTATGGCACGCAGAACGTGCCCAAACGCATCCCCGTCACCAACCGCGAACAATACCAGGCCATCAACAACGAAATGCGCATCAACGGGGGCAGCGTGCCCGCGCGCGGCAACGACCCGACTTCGCCCGTCTTCATCAACGACGTCGACACCGACTGGCAGGAAGAAGGGCTGAAGACCGGCCACATCCAGAACCACAACGTGAGCTTCGCGGGCGGCGGCCAGAGTTCGTCCTACAACGTTTCGCTCGATTACTTCGATAACGTGGGCGTGATGGTGGGCAAAGGCCCGGACTACAAGCGCTACTCGTTCCGCGTCAATTCCGAAACCGAAAAAGGCATCCTCAAGGTGGGTGAATCGTTCTACTACACCCATTCGGACGAAAACACGCTGAACCGGCTGGAAGGCGTCGCGGGTGGAGCCCTGCCGCCGCAGATCGTCGATCTGATCCAGGCCATTCCGACCATGCCCGTCTACGACCCCAACCGCCTGGGCGGCTACGGTGGCTCGGCATCCGACATCGAAGAAGCCATCACGCTGAACGTGATCGGGCAAAACAGCCTGGTCGACAGCAAAACCGGCGTGGATCGTGTGTTTGCCAATTTCTACACCGAACTGAAGCTGATCGACAAACCGACGGATCACCTGAAGTACCGCCTCAACCTGAGCTACGACCGCACCAACGCGCGCGACTTTACCTTCATTCCGGAGTTTGACCTGGGCTATTTCTACCAGAACGCCTTTTCGCGCCTGACCAACATCCGCCGCGATTACGTGACCGCGCTGGTCGAAAACACGCTGACCTACGACAAGACCTTCGGAAAAAGCTCGCTGAACGTGCTGGTCGGGCAGACCTACCAGAGCTTCCGGTTCGACTACCTGCGCGGGTACGCCCAGCGCCTGACCAAGCCTTACTTTCCGGTGCTGGACAACGGTGAGGACAAGGCCGTGTCGGGCTACTACAACCAGTCGCGGCTGGCGTCGTTTCTGGGGCGGGTCAACTTCAGCTACGACGACCGTTACCTGATTACGGCGACGCTGCGGCGCGACGGTTCTTCGCGCTTCGGTCCCACCAACCGCTGGGGGAACTTTCCGTCGGTGGCGGTGGCCTGGAAACTCCAGAACGAGTCGTTCCTGAACCTGCCCGACTTCATCAACGAACTGAAACTGCGCGGCGGCTACGGCGTGCTGGGCAACCAGGAGATCGGCGACTACCTCTTCCAGGGCTTTATCAACCCCTACCACGGCTACTCGTTCAACAACGTGACTTCGCCGGGCGCCACGCAGACGCGGGTGGTCGATCCGAACATCAAGTGGGAATCGAAGATCACGAGCAACATAGGGCTGGACGCCGTGCTGTTCAACCGGCGGATCGACTTCTCGGCCGAGTACTACTACAATAAAAGTGAAGATCTGCTGACCTCCATTCCGATTCCGGGCACGGTCGGCTCCATCGACAACGTGCTGACCACCAACGCGGCCAGCATGCGCAACTCGGGCGTCGAGTTTACGGGTACGTACCGCAAAACCTCCGGCGACTTTACGTTCGAGGCCTCGGCCAACGTCTACACGCTGAGCAACAAAGTGCTTTCGCTCGGCGAAAACGGGCAGGCCATCTACGGTACCGGGGCCATCACCGAGGTGGGGAGCGAAATCGGGCAGCAGTACGGCTACCAAGTGCTGGGCATTTTCCAGACGCAGGACGAAGTCAACAACCACGCGTTTCAGTCGGCCAACACCGCCCCCGGCGACCTGATTTTTGCCGACCTGGACACCAACGGCATCATCAACGACGAAGACCGCACCTACCTGGGCAGCGCCCTGCCCAACCTGTACTACGGGTTCAATTTCTCGGCCGCGTACAAGAATTTCGACTTCACGTTCTTTGCGTCGGGCAGTTCGGGGAACCTGGTGATCAACAACTTGTACCGCTCGCTGATGCAGGTGCAGGGCATGACCAACTACCACACCGACATGCTCGACCGCTGGACGCCGGCCAACCCCGATTCCGACATTCCGCGGGTGGTGCTGAACGACCCCAACAACAACATGCGCGACTCCGATCGGGCCGGTTGGCTGCAAAGCGGCAACTACCTGCGCGTCAACACCGTGTCGCTGGGCTACAATTTCCCGGAAGCGGTGCTGAGTCAGCTGGGCGTGATCGACCGGGCGCGGGTGTATTTCACCTGTCAGAACCTCTACACCTTCACGACCTACAAAGGGTTCAACCCTGACTTCGCGGGGGGGGTGTTCAATCCCGGCTACGACTGGGGCTCGTTCCCTAAGCCGCGTACGCTGATGCTGGGTGCACAACTCACGTTTTAATCCATTGATCACTTCCGACGCCCCTTGTGCGTCTTAAGCATACCAACCACCATGAATCTTCGAAAAGGTTTACTCTTTCTGACCACCGCACTCCTGTTCGGTTGCGAAGAACAACTGGAACTGACCAACCCCAACCGGCCCACCACCGAAAGTTTCTGGCAAACGTCAGACGAGGCCATCCGGGGGCTGAGTTCGGCCTACGCCGCCTTTACGCAGGACGGCACCTACATGCGCTTTTTCCCGATGGCGGTCGACATCCGGGCCGACGACTACAAGGGCGACAGCCCCTGGATCGACATCGTGCAGATTTCGACGTTCAACGTCCCGGCCACGTCCGCACCGCTAATCTGGATGTGGTCGAACCACTACCAGGCCATCTGGCGGGCCAACCAGGTGCTGACCTACGTGCCCGACATCGAGATGGAGGAAGACCTGAAACAGCGCGTGCTGGGGCAAGCCTACTTTCTGCGCGGGCTGGCGTTTTTCAACATGCGGATGATGTTCAAGAGCATCCCGCTCATCACCACCCTGCAGGAACCCGAGAATTATAACGTGTCGCAGGCGTCGGACGAAGAGATCTGGGCGCAGATTTACAGCGATTTCCAGATGGCCAAAGACCGCCTGCCGGTCACCTACGCCAACCTGACCGGTCCCGACCAGGGGCAGGCCGGGCGCGCAACCAAAGGCGCCGCCGCCGGATTTCTGGGCAAAGCGTACCTCTACAACCAGGAGTGGCAACGGGCCGCCGACGAGTTTGCCGAGATCATCGGGTACGGGGTCTACCAGCTGGTTCCCAACTACCGCGACAACTTCACGTACCTGAACGAGAACAACGTGGAGTCGATTTTCGAGATCCAGTTTTCGCGCGAAACCGGCGGGGGCATCGACCTCGGCTGGCAGGGCGAGCCCGCGCCCACCTGGGGACAGACCTCCGCGCAGGCGATCACCTACGGGGCCGACGGCTACGGGTTTTCCGACGTGCTGCCCACCACCTGGATCTACCAGGAATACCAACAGGAACGCACCACCGACGACCAGCTCGATCCGCGTGCCTCGGCCAGCATCGCGTTTTACAATCCGGCCAGCGGCGACACCACAATCTACGGCAACCCCTGGCTGGGGCGGGCCGGCACCACCATTCCGGCACTGGCTCCCGGCGCCATCTACCCACGGAAGTTTACCAACGACGGCATGCCCGACTACCTGGGCGGTAACGAGTACGACTGGCGGTCGGGCATCAATTACCGGCTGATGCGCTACGCCGACGTGCTGCTGATGTACGCCGAAGCGTTGAACGAACTGGGCCGCACGGCCGATGCCTATCCGCTGATTCAGCAGGTACGCGACCGCGCTCACCTACCCGACCTGGCCACTACCCAACCCGGTCTGGGGCAACAGGCAATGCGCGAGCAACTGGCTCACGAACGGGCGCTGGAGTTTGCGCTGGAAGGACTTCGCTACTACGACATTCTGCGGTGGGGATGGCTCTACGACGCCGACAAACTGGCGATGCTGCGGGCGCACGATCCCGAATTCAACAACTGGGTGCCCGGCAAAGAATTCCTGCCGATTCCGCAGAGCGAGTTGAACGCCAACCCGAACCTGAACCAGAATCCGAGTTACTAATTGCTCATGTGTTCGCAGGACGGACTCCGGCTCGTCCTGCGAACGTTTTACCCCCTATTGATGAAACCAACCTACTTTTTGAAAGGCTGCCTGCTGTGGCTGGGCGTCGCCACTGCGTTGCACGCGCAACCACCGCCGCCCCAGCCGGGCGACAAAGTTCCGGTCCACGATCCGGTGATGATCCGGCAGGACGACACCTATTACCTGTTTTGTACGGGCCGGGGCATCGCCGTCTGGTCGTCGCCCGACTTAGAGCACTGGAAAGCCGAGGCACCTGTGTTTCCGGAGGCACCCACCTGGACCGATCCGGTCGTGCCGGAGTTTCGCAACCACATCTGGGCTCCCGACATCTCGTTTCACAACGGCCAGTATTACCTCTACTACTCTGTTTCGGCGTTCGGCAAAAACACGTCGGCCATCGGCGTCGTGACCAATCAAACCCTCCACCCTCAGGACCCGAAATTCAAATGGGTCGATCACGGGATCGTGGTGAAGTCGGTGCCCGGCCGGGACCTGTGGAATGCGATTGACCCGAACCTGATGCTGGACGAGGACGGCACGCCTTGGCTGACATTCGGCTCGTTCTGGTCGGGCATCAAGCTGGTGCAGTTGCAGCCCGATTTACTGAAACCCGCCGAGTCCGAGGTCTGGTACACATTAGCCAGTCGCCCGCGCGACGCAGGACTGGACGTGCGCGATCCGGGCAACGGGGCCATCGAAGCGCCGTTTCTGTTTCGCAAGGACGGACACTACTACCTTTTCGTTTCGACAGACTATTGCTGCCGGGGCGAGAACAGTACCTATAAAATGGTGGTGGGACGGTCGGATACGCTGACCGGCCCTTATGTGGATCGGGACGGCAAACCGCTGATCGCGGGGGGTGGCACGCTGGTGATGGAAGGCAATCAGGATTGGTACGGCGTCGGGCACAACTCGGTCTACACCTTCGACGGAACGGACTACCTGGTTTTCCACGGCTACGATGCCGCCGACAAAGGCCGCTCCAAGCTGCGGATCTATCCCCTCTCCTGGTCGGCCGACGGCTGGCCCGAACTCAAGAAAAAGCCGCTGGCCCCTGTCGTCGCGGGCAGTGAATAAGGAGCTTACTGTATTCTCTTTTACTACACTATGTCTGTCATCTCGACGTCAGGAGAAATCTTCTAACATTTGGAAAGAGATCTCTCCTTTCAGTCGAGATGACAAAATAATTGGACCTGCAACTTGTAACCTTTAACCCTGCAACCCATTTGTAATCAGCAATCTGCCATTTGCAATCCTATGAACAACCACTCCCGATTTCTTCCCGTTTTTCTCTTTTCCGTTTCCCTGCTTACGCCCCCGCTGTTCGCGCAAAACGCGCGGATCAAGATCGATACCGACCGCACCATTGGGGAAGTGAGCCCGCTGTTGTACGGCAACTTCGTAGAGCACCTGGGCCGCTGCGTCTACGGTGGCATTTACGAACCCGGCTCGCCCTTATCAGACGACCAAGGGTTTCGGAAAGACGTACTGGCGGCGGTGAAAGAACTCCGTCCCACCATCGTCCGGTATCCCGGCGGCAACTTCGTCTCCAACTACCATTGGCTCGACGGCGTGGGACCGGAGCGGACGCCCCGCATGGAACTGGCCTGGAGTCGGCTGGAAACCAACCAGTTCGGCACCAACGAGTTTATGGACTACACCAAGATGATCAACACGGAGCCTTACTTTTCGGTCAACATGGGCACCGGCACCATCGAAGAGGCGCAGCACTGGGTGGAATACTGCAACGTGAAAGAAGGCCCCTACTTCGCCGAACTGCGCAAGAAGCACGGCTATCCCGATCCGCACAACATCACCTACTGGAGCCTCGGCAACGAGATGGACGGCTTCTGGCAGATGGGCCACCTGAACGCAGAGGATTACAGCAAAAAGGCACGCGAGGCGGCCAAGCTGATGAAGCTGACGTCGCCCAATATCAAACTAATTGCGGCCGGCTCGTCGAACTACCGCCCCGAAGCCGACCCGAACGAGTGGAACGCTACCATTCTGCACGAGCTTCGCGACGTGGTCGACTACATTGCGCTGCACATCTACGTCGGCAACCCGAGCGACAACTACTATAACTTTCTGTCGACGCCGCTGGTGATGGAACAACGCACCAAGCTGGTGAAGGGGATGATCGACCGGGAAATGGACCGCGCCCAACGCGGCGACCGCGACCCGATTTACATCGCCTGGGACGAATACAACGTCTGGTACCGCGCCCGCACCGACGAGTCGATGCAGGGCACCCGCGCCCTGGAAGAGCACTACAACCTGGAAGATGCGCTGGTGATCGCCGGGTTCCTGAACGGCTTCGTCCGCAACGCCGACGTGGTGAAGATGGCCAACATGGCGCAACTCGTCAACGTGATCGCGCCGATCTTTACGAACGAACAGGGCATGTTCAAACAGACGATTTTCTACCCGCTGGCATTGTTCGCCAACCACGTGAGGGGCACCTCGCTCGACGTGTTTGTGGATTGCGACACGTACGACACCAACGAGTTTTTCATCGGGCTGGGTGAATCGACGACCACGCAAACGGACGTGCCGTACCTCGATGTTTCGGCTACGTATCAGGATGGCGAAGTGGTGCTGTGCGTGATGAACCGCCACAAAGACAAAGCAATTACGACCGACATCCTGTCCCAACAGGGCAACTTCTCCGGCAATTTCGAGGTGTATGAGGTGAACGGCCCGGACGTGAAAGCACAGAACGATTTCGGCAAAGAGACGGTCAAAACCGTGAAGAAGGACAACCTCAAAGCCAAGGGACAAAAGATGACGTACACGTTCCCGGCTCACTCCTTCACGATGATCAAAGGACAGTTGAAATAAGTCGGTTCGGTTGAGTCGTTCGTGTGCTGTCTCAACCGCCCTCACCCCTTTCCCACCGCTATGCTTAGTCGTTACTTTCGTTTCTGGATTTCTGTGCTCTTGCTGGGGATGGTCTGGTCGTGTAAACCGGAAGAGCCCGCGCCGACACCCACACCTACGCCCAATCCGCCACCCGATACGTTCGACATCAACGACATCACAGACACATATCCGAACCTGGTCGACTTTCAGTTTTACCGCCAGTGGGGGCCGTACAACGTGCACGATCCCTCCATCCTCGACGACGGCGAGTACTTCTACTGTTACAGCACCGACGCCTCGTTCGGGAACACGTCGGAGCGATTCGGCCTCCAGATCCGCCGGTCGAAAGACCTGATCGAGTGGCAGTTTGTTGGCTGGGCGTGGAACGGATTGCCGCCGCAGGGCGCCAATTACATCCGCGGGCAGGGCACCGAACCGTTCCAGAGTTTGTGGGCACCGTACATCCTGAAGGTCGGCAGCGAATACCGATTGTACTACTCGCTTTCGTCGGAAGTGCACAAATTGAGCGCCATCGGGTTGCTGACTGCCACTTCGCCGGAAGGTCCCTGGACGGAGCGCGGGCTGGCGGTCACTTCACGCACTTCCCTACCAATGACCAACGCCATTGATCCGTCGGTGCTGACGGCCCCCGACGGGCGGCAGTGGATGTACTACGGCTCCGCCTACGACGGCATTTACGTGGTGGAACTCGACCCGGCAACCGGCCTCGCCAAGACGCAGAACGACAAGGGCCATCGCATTGCGCAGCGCGGCTTTACGGGCGGCCGCATCAACGGCAACATCGAAGGACCGGAGATTATTTACCATCCCGAACAGCAGAAATACTACCTCTTCATTGCCTACGACTGGCTGGAAACCAAGTACAACGTGCGCGTTGGGCGGGCCGATTCGCCCGAGGGGCCCTTTCTGGATTTCAATGGCGTGGACCTGAATGGTGAAGAAGACAACGGGCCAATGATCCTCGCGCCGTACCAGTTCGAAGGCCATCCGGGCTGGCAGGGCGTGTCGCACTGCGCGGTATGGCACCGTGACGGGCAGTATTACCTGGCCCACCAGGGTCGCCCCGTCGAGAACGCCTTTTACATGGTGCTGCACGTCCGCAAGGTATTCTGGACGGAAGACGGCTGGCCGGTCGTGTCGCCGGAACGGTACGCGGGCGTGGCGCAAACCGCCATCGAAACGAGTGAGCTGGCAGGAAACTGGGAACAGATCGCTTTCGGGTACCGGGTGGTGCCCGGTTACGCGGAAGAGCAGACCTCACCCGATTTGCAAACGGCCGTCACCCTGACGCTGGAGGCAGGCGGCACGATCAACGGCGAAACGGGCAGTGCCTGGACCTACGAAGCGCCGTGGCTGACCCTGACCACGTCGGCCGGGACCACGAAGGTGTACGTGGCGCGGGGCCGCGACTGGGAAAACCAGCGGGAAACCCTCGTCTTTTCGGGGTTGGAGGCGGATGGAACGGCCCGCTGGGGCAAGCAAAAACCGTAACCATACCAACTTCAAATGCGCACAGCTACGGTCTGGTTCGCGCGTCACGCCAGCATATGAGGCGGCCGGACTACGATCGATGCGCTTCCTGCAACAGGTCGGCTTTCGACTGCTGGTAGCGGTCGTAGAAGTACAGCGGCAAGTAGCCGAAACTCAGCAACAGCAGACCCACTACCAGCATGACGTTCGCGCCCGGCCAGTGCAGGAGTTTAAACATCATGCCCATAATGGTCAGGCAAGTGGCAAGGTAGCCCAGCAAATACATGGCTTTTTTCATCGCAATTTTTCGTTTAAGAATTAGGAATACGAACGTTTCTCGTTGCACCTGCACCAGGCCCCGTTGCCCGAACGCCTCCAGCGCCGCTGCGTAGGCACGGTCGAAATCCGATTCCGTTCCGTTTTCCAGCGTGCAGCACAGGTGATCGACCAGGCTTTCGGCGAGGTCGTCGAGTACGATGCCCCGCCGGCGTACGTCCCGGCCGATAAAATCGATCTGATCTGAAGACAATTCCATTAATGAGAAGGCTTAGGGGTGAGAAGGGCGTGGAGCGTAGCCATGAAATCCCGCAGTTCCGCCACTTTTTCGGTCACGACCGTGGTGCCTGCCGACGTCAGGGTGTAGTACTTGCGCACCCGCTTCCCAAGATAAACCTTTTCGGTTTGTAAAATCCCGTCGGCTTCCAGTTTGTGGAGCGTCGGGTACAGGGCCCCTTCCGTAATCTCGATTTTCCCCTGTGTCAGTTCCTTCACCTTCTGTGTAATCTCGTAGCCGTACATCCGTCCGTGTTGCTCCAGCAACCGCAGAATGATGGGCTGTAAAGTCCCTTTGATCAGTTCGTTTGAATACATAACACCAATATACATAAGATTATTATGCATTCTGATATTTTGTATTCACTTTTTATTAAACCGCAACCTGAAGTAGCTCTTTTCCAGCCCGATTCCCGGTACCAGACGGGACGCGTTAGGGCACAAAAAAGCCCCCGGCAGGACCGGAGGCTTTTACTTGCGTCGTAGGTACGCGCGCCGAAAACCAACGTGTTATTGCACCACCAATTTGCGTGTGGTCAGGCCGGCGGGCGTTTGCAGATGAAAGACGTAGATGCCTGGCGTCCAGCCCCGTGTGTGAAGCGTCAGCGTTTGTTCACCGGGCGAAAGCTGTTGCGTCTGCCGGTGCATGATTTCTTTGCCGAGGGCATCGAACACGCGCAACGCCACCGCCGTCGGTTGTGTCAGGGTGAACCGAAGTTGGGTCGATTCGGTGGCCGGGTTGGGGAAATAGGTCAGCGACGCTTGGTCGAGCCACGCGTCGGTGTCTGTCGCCAGCGGAGCCAGCAGCGCGGGCAACCCTTCCGCATCGTCGAGTTCGTACGGGTAAGGCACCGTGAAGCCGCAGGAATCCAGGGTCTCCTGCCCGCTTTCGTCCCAGATGTTCCCGGCCAGGTACGCATAGCCCGGCTTACTCTGGTCGATGAAGATGCCCTTCCGCGTATTTTCGAAGTAATTGTTTTCGATCCGTACGCACGCGCCCAGTCGGGGGTTGATCGCACCGTCGTTGTTGCGGTAGTAGTTGTTGTAGATATGCGCCCGCCCGAACCGGAGCAGCGGCAACCGGCTGCTGATGTTGTAGAAGTAATTGTGGTGGAACGTGACTCGAATCGTGGTGTCGCCGTAGCTGTCGTCGCCCGAACTGATCAGAATCGCCTTGTGGTGATCGTGAAAGGCCGTGTGCGAGACGGTGATGAACCGCGCCCCGTTTTTGATGTCGAGCAGTCCGTCATAGTAATCTTTGTCGTGGTCGGATTCACGATCCGAAAAGTATTCGCAACTGTCGATCAGGATGTTCTGGGCAGCGTTCAGTTCCATGGCGTCGTACCGTTTCACGAGCGAGAACTTCATTTTCTTGAAGACGACGTTCCGCGCACCGCCTACTTTCAGCCGGACGTTTTGCAGGCGCGCGTCCGGCGAGGTACCGAGCAACGTTTTGTCCGACTTCACCGATACCTGCGGTCCGTCAGTTTGCGGATCGGCCCCGACGATCAGCCCTGCCACTTCAATCACATAGGGTTCGTTGCTTTCCAGATACTGCTTCAGCTCCTCGAACGTCGTGGCCTGTACGGTCGGGCCGGCGCCACCGCCCGTCAGCAGATAGGGCGTTCCCGCGTCGTCCTGCACGGAAGCGTAACCCGACACGCCTTCGAACGCTGCGGTGCCTTCCGTGAAGAACAGCGCTTCGATGGCCGAATTTTGCCCGATGGCAAACGTGTAGTCGGCCTCGGTACTGGTCACGTCGCCCGACCAGCTCTGGAAGAAATAGCCCGGCGCGGCCTCGGCATGGAGGGTAATTTCGGTCCCGGCATCGTAGTACGCCTGCACCGGCTCGTACGAAATGGTCCCTCCTTCCGTCGTGTTCTGTGTCAGAGTCACCGAATACGACGGCAGACAGGCGGCTCCCTGCGCTGTGGTACTCAGCACCGCAAAATGATCCAGATTGGGCAAGCCGTTCGGCGATTGCGACACGAGCCGAATTTTGTTCTCGCCCGCCTGCAACGCCACCCGCACCGTATCCGAATAGGTCCAGTTGGCCCAACTCCCCGTGTGCCGAAAGTTCAGGCTGTCGACCGCCGCTTCGTCGGCGACCCACACCTGTGCAAACAAATCGCCACTGCCCCCACCGTTGGCGTAGCGCCACGTGAGCGAGTAGGTTCCAGCCGTATCCGCCTGCACGTTGTAGAGAATGTTGATGCCGATGCCGTTGCCCGGATTGGCGTAGCCGTCGCCGGTATAGCCGCCCGTTCCCGACTCAATGATGCCATCGACAGAACAGAAGCCCACGGCATTTTCTTCGATGATCAGGTGCTGTGCCTGCGTGGCAAACGCCAGAAGCGTGAGGAGGAGAAACAAGGGTAACCCTTTTCGCATGGTGGAAATGATTAAGGTGAACGGAAAGAAGAAATACTTCTTTGTCAGAAAGTGAACGCCCTGCCCCACTTATACCCTTCACCGTTGCGGGTTTCTGATGCGCCGCCCCGTTTTGGATACAACTCCCGGGGATTTGATTCCTTTTTCCTTTTTGGGTTGACAGACCTTTGCGTTGTTCATTTTTTGATTCACACAAAGACGACAGACATGACAACGCTCAAAAAAACGAAACTGGGCAGCCAGGGGCTCGTGGTGCCGCCGATGGGACTGGGCTGCATGGGCATGACCCAAACGGCTGGTGCTGATACCTATGGCAAGGCCGACGAAGGCGAAGCAATCGCCACCATCCACCGTTCGCTGGAACTGGGTGGGAATTTTCTTGATACCGCCGACTTGTACGGCCCGTTAGCAAACGAACGGCTGATTGCCAAAGCCATTCAGGGCAAGGGCAAGCGAGACCAGTACGTGATCGCGACTAAATTTGGCTTTGAGATCGACGACCAGGAACAGATGACCTGGCAGTTCAACGGCACGCCGGCCTACGTCAGAAAAGCGGCGGAACGGTCGCTGCGAAACCTGAAAACCGACTACATCGACCTCTATTACCTGCATCGCCTCGACCCGAACACGCCCATCGAAGAAACCGTGGGGGCGATGGCCGAGCTGGTCCGGGAAGGCAAGGTGCGCTACCTCGGGCTGTCGGAGGTGTCGGCGGCGACGATCCGCAAAGCTCACGCGGTGCATCCGCTGACGGCCATCCAAACGGAATATTCGCTGTTCGAACGGACGGTGGAAGAAGTCGGGATTCTGGACACGCTGAAGGAACTCGGCATCGGGTTCGTGGCCTACTCGCCGCTCGGACGTGGGTTTATCTCCGGCGACCTGAAAAGCCCCGACGATTTTGCCGAGGACGATTTCCGGCGGGGCATTCCCCGCTTCCAGGGCGAGCAGTTTTACAAAAACCTCGTGCTGCTGCGGGCGATGGAACAACTGGCGCAGGAAAAAGGCATCACCACGGCGCAACTGGCCCTGGCCTGGACCCTCGCTAAAGGCGCGGTGCCGATTCCCGGCACGAAGCGGAGACGCTACGTGGAGCAGAACCTGGCGGCCGCCGACGTGATCCTGACACCCGCCGAACTGGACCGGCTGGACGAGATCGTGCCGCTGGGCCATTCGACCGGTGCGCGCTACAACGAAGCCGGGATGCAATGGATCGATCAGTAATTTTGACCACAGGAAAGCACTCAACCGGGTGTTTCCCTGTTCTTCTTTTTCAACGTATGAAAAAATCAACCCGCAGTCCGTACCCGATCCGCTCGGTGGCGGAGTTGCACCGGCTGCTCAGCCTGCCGAAGCCCGAACATCCGCTCATCAGCGTCATCAACATGGCATGCATGCGCGACGCGACGCCGATCCCTTACCCGACCTTTTCTTACGGCTTTTATTCGGTTTGCATCAAGAAAGATTTTGACGGGCAACTGAAATACGGGCAGCAGTATTACGATTTCGACCACGGCGTCATGACGTTTTTCTCTCCCGGACAGGTGCTTTCGGTCGATCCCAACCCGTGCATGGAGCTGTCCGGTTACTGGATCGTTTTTCACACGGACTTTATTCAACCCTACCCCCTGGCGAAAAAAATCAAGGAGTACGGCTTTTTCTCCTACGCCGTGCACGAAGCGCTGCACTTGTCCGAGAAGGAAGAGGGTGTGCTGACGGGCATCATGCAGCAGATTGCGCAGGAATACCGCTCGCCGATCGATACGTTCAGCCAGGACGTGATTATTTCGTACGTCGAAGTGCTGCTCAATTACTGCAACCGCTTTTACAATCGGCAGTTCCTCACGCGCAAAACGGCGCACCACGACCTGCTGGCGCAATTAGAAACCCTCCTGGACGACTACTTTGCCGGTGACCAGGTGCGGCGGCGGGGCTTGCCGACGGTGCAGTACCTTTCCGAGCAACTGCACGTCTCACCGAATTACCTGAGCGACATGCTGCGCTCGCTGACGGGTCAGAACACGCAGCAGCACATCCACAACAAGCTGATCGAACAGGCGAAGGACGCCCTCACGACCACGTCGCTGTCGGTCAGCGAAATCGCGTACCAGTTGGGATTCGAGTACCCACAGTCGTTCAGCAAGCTGTTCAAAAACAAGACCCAGCTGTCGCCACTGGCCTTCCGGCAGTCGTTCAACTGAGTCAAGTTCAATCCACGATGATCAGCGTTTTGGTGATTTGTTTTTCGTCCGTGGTGATCTGTAAAAAGTAGGTACCCGCTGCCCACTGCCAGGGTAGTTGCAGCGATTCGTTTGCGTGAATGTCCCGCGTGTCCAGCAACACCCCCGCCGCATTGTAGATGTGCAACAGGGCGTCGGTGGAGGCCTCGGTGCCTTCCAGGCGGATCTGCAACCGGCGGTCGCGGTTCGGATTGGGATAAATCGTAACGGCAAAGGCGTCGTGCGCCGGATCGAGACGGACGGAGCGGATGTCGGTGAAGGACGCGCTTCCGTCGTAGTCGAGTTGCCGCAGGCGGTAGTAGTTCCAGCCCGTCAGCGGTTGCGGGTCGACGACCCGGTACTGTTGCGGCGCGGTCGTGGTGCCGCTACCCGCCACTTCGTCGATCTTGGCAAAAGCAAACCCATCAGCCGAGCGTTCTACCTCGAATCGCTCGTTGTTCTGTTCGGACGCGGTGTTCCACACCAGCAGCACGGCGCGTTCCTGTTGCAGCGCTTCGAAGTGGATGATCTCGACCGGGAGGGGCAGCACGTCGAGGTACAGCTCGCTGGCAAGGGTGGCCGTAAACCCGTCGCCGCCCTGGCCCCGGAACATCGCCAGCGCCTCGCCCGTCAACACCAACGCATCCGAATATTCTTTTGAAAAGCCATCGCCGTCCCCGCCGACGTACACCAGAAACGCCTCGCCGGTGAGGAGCGCATGGTCTGAGAACACAGAAAACCCATCGCCCCCGCCGCCGCTAAACAACGTCGCCAGTTGGGTGCCGTCAAGGAGAAGCGGAGACAGGTGATGGGCAAATCCATCGCCATTGCCGCCGGTGAAAAGGGTGACCAGCGTTTCTCCATTTACCAGCACAGGTTGTTGCATCGCCGTAAACCCATCGCCACGCCCACCGCGAAATGCCACCAGCGCTTCGCCGCTCAACACCGCTGCACGCTGTTGGGCAGAAAAGCCGTCGCCCTCGCCTCCCTGGTACAGCACGATGGCGGGATAGACGGTGCCATCCAACTGCACACCGACCCGAAGCGCCACTGCTGCGCCGTCGCCCTGGCTCCCCACGAACTGCGCCGTCGCGAAGCCAGGGAGAATGAGCCACAGCAGACCCAAAAGCAAGTGTATGAATCCCTGCATAACGGACGTTTAGAAAACCGTTCTCACGCCTCGGAACCCAATGCGCGAATTGCCACCCGTCAGGACAGAAGCGGCATCGTAACGATCCGAAAGCCGCAAATACTCCGATGCATTGGCGTAAGAGCCGCCCCGGTAGGCAATCCCTTCGTTGCCAACCGGCCAGGCAGCTACGTCGTGACTCCCCGTGATGGTCAGGCTTCCGTTGCCATGCTGTCCCGTAAAGACGCGCCCCTGTACAATCCCTACAGAAATACACCGCTCGTATAAGTTTCCTGTAAGCTCCATGATGCCGTAGTAGCTGCCCCCGGTTTCTTCCCGGTTCTTGTGCACCGCGCTAGCCGCAAAGATGCCGTTCCGTATCGGGCCTGAGGTGCTACCATATGTCGATTGGTACCAAGCATTACCGGCCCCTTCGGCGGGATTGGTAATCCATTCCGTCGGTTGCCCCGGGTTGCTCAGGGTATACGCTTCGGTCCCGATGTTGGCGCTACCCCACGCAAATTCGCCCGCTTTGGGTGCCACCGGTCCCCGACACGCCTTTTCGTATTCCAGTTCGGTCATGGGTCGGAGTCCTGCCCAGTCCAGGTAAGCCGCCACGTAGAGATTTGCGATGTAATTGGCGGCCACATCCGGGAACGTGGTGGTCGCACTCGCCGAACCTCCCGACCAGGCGACTCCGTTGCGAACCGATTCGGCATCTGTGTTCTTGCCAGTTACCCCGGTAATGTCCAGATTGGCCTTTTGCGCTGCGGTCAGTGTATTGAAAAACGCGACCCACTGCGCCTGCGAGGTTTCGTACTTCATGCAATAGAACGCCCCGTATCCTTTGGGATAATCGGCACCCAACGTACCGGTCTGGTCGCCACCGGTGCTACCGCTTTCTACGTCGTAATACAGGTTTCCGGCCGTATTTGCGACGGTAATGGCGGATTCGGAGGTGACCTGATACGAGACGGACGACAGCCCCCCTCCGGCGTAGAACTTATTCACTTCACTGCCCGTGGTGCCCCCGACGTAAAAAGCGCCCTGGGGTACGTAGACCATTTCGATAGCAAAGACCTGCACGTCCAGCACGTCCGATTCCGTCACGCCGCCGCTGCCGTAGTCCCATTCCAGTTGCACGCCGGTGTAGTCAACGTTGCCGGAGCCATTGCCGCTGCGGTACAGAAATGCCCCGACGCTATCGGGCACTACGGAGACCGTAGCGCCGCCGACATTCGGTGCGGTGCCGGTCAGGAGGGCATGCTGCCAGTCGCCGCTGTTGGCGCGGTACTTCACAAACAGCCAGGCGGCATCCCAATTGGACGGACCGGCACTGACCCGCCAGGAATTTTCCCAACTGACATCGAACTGGATCATGACCGTCTGGTTGGTATTGTTCAGGTTTTCGAGCGAAATGTTGGTAACCTGAATGTTGTTGGCGTACGTCGCAGTGACTACGCCGAAAACGAAAGCACCTGACAAGAGAAAAGAGAAGAGCTTTTTCATAAGGATGGGGAGAAAAGAAAACGATTGGTGGCAAAAGAGGCCCCAAAGGGTCACGGGCGGTGGCAGAAAGCGACCCGAGAAGTACAGCATAGGCAGGCCAGAAATCGCCTGTATCTGAGTAGGCATACAAGGCAGTGGGCCGTCGGACACGGGTACCTATGGACGGCACCCGTGTCCGAGGGTTGTCTCAGGAACGAACCTCCAGGAGCGTGTTAAATTTCGGAACGGGCGCAGAAAATCCCTTGTAAAAAACCGACATTCTACGCACTGGCTTGTGCGCATCTTTTCTCACAACCTGGCAGCCGTGATGGGCAGTTCGCGGACGCGTGTGCCGGTGGCGCGGTACACGGCGTTGGCAATGGCGGCGGCGGTGGGTCCCTGGGCGGCTTCGCCCGCGCCGAGCGGGGGCAGTTCGGGTCGGTCCAGTACGGTGACGTCCACCTTGGGGAGGTGCGGAAAGCGCAGGATGGGATACGATTCCCAGTCGCGGCTTGTGATGCGGGTCTCGTTCCAGGTGACCTGTTCCAAGGTCGTCCAGCTGGTCGACTGCACCATGCCCCCTTCCGTCTGGTTTTTCAGGCCGTCGGGGTTGATCACCTGCCCGGCATCGATGGCCCCGACCAGCCGCAGTACCCGCAAGTCGCGCTTTTCTGCATCGTAGGCCACTTCGGCCGCCACGGCAAAGTAAGCCGCCCGGTTTTTATACTGGGCAAACGCAACGCCCCAGCCCCTGCCCTGTTCAGGGCGTTGCGCCTGCCACTGTACCTGCCGGGCCACTTCCTCGATGACGGCCCGCGCCCGTTCGTCCTGCAAATGCCGCAGCCGAAAGGCCACCGGATCGTCTCCGGCCCGCACGGCCAGTTCGTCCATGAACGATTCGAGGGCGAAGATGTTGGCGTAAGCCCCCAGGCTGCGCAATGCCGAGACGCGTAGCGGACCGACAAACTGATGGGCTTCGATGTGTACCGACGGAATCTGGTAAAAGGGCGTGGCGTTACGGTAGCCACCGCCCAGGTAACCACCTTCGTCGGGGGGAAGATGGGCATTTTCCAGGTACTGCGCGGCCAGCAGTTCGGCCGCGTTGCCGCCGGGGCGGTGGCTGTGTGCGTCGGTCCAGAGTTGCGTCTCCCAGGCGACAATCTTCCCGGTGGCGTCCAGCCCGCCACGCAGTTGCAGTACCATCGCCGAACCGTAGGGTTCCCAGCCGTGTTCGTCTTCACGCATCCACTGCACGCGCACCGGACGCCCGGGCAGCGCCAGCGCCAGGCGGGCCGCGTCGGCCGCCACGTCGTCGGCACCGTTGTGGCCGTAACAGCCCGAACCGCGCACGCCGATCACGCGGACCTGACCTTCGCGCAGTTGCAGCATTTGAGCAATGGAATCGCGCAGAGGATAGACGCCCTGCGAATGCGTCCAGACCGTCAGACGCTCGTCTTTCCATTCAGCCAACGCGCACGACGGACCGATGGAGCCGTGCAGGTGGTAAGGTCGTTCGTACGTCGCTTCCCAGCGCGTCGTGGCCCGGTCAAGCGCTTTGTCCAGATCAGGGGCGTTTTCTACGGTTTCGGAACGCGTGACGCGGTTTGGAATATCCCGAAAGAGGTGTTGTTGCTCCGGCAACGGTTCCGGTTCCTGCCAGGTGGCTTCCGCCTTTAATACCTGCCACGCCCGAATGGCCTGGTATTCGCCTTCGGCGAGAACGGCCGCAAAGTTTCCGTCCCGTACCAGTTGGAGCACACCCGGCATTGCCTTGATTTTGTCTTCCAGTAGCGACTGCAATGTGGCGCGGTAGACCGACGGACGCAGGACGCGCGCGTGTACCATGTTGGGCAAGCGCAGGTCGTGGACATAGCCCGGGGCGCCGGTTGCCATCGCCACGATTTCCGGGCGGTGCTGCGGCGTCCCGACCAGCCGATACGTCTGTGGATTTTTCAGCGGCGCCTTCCCCGAAATTTTGCCGGTAAGCTGTTCGCCAGCTAGTAGGGCTCCGTACGTCACTTCGCCTGTTCCCTGGGCGACGCGTACCGTGCCGTCGGTGACCGACAATTGCGCTACCGGAACGTTGAATCGCTGGGCGGCCCGTTCCAGAAGTTGCTGCCGTGCTTCGGCCGCCGCCTGCCGAATGGCCATGCCGCTGCTTTCGATGGAGGCACTGCCGGCCGTGTAGCGCTCGTCGGGGGTTTGTCCCGTATCGGCCATCACGACCTCGACCCGCGCCAGGGGTACGTCTAGCTCTTCGGCCGCAATCTGACGCAAGGCAACGAGCACTCCTTGTCCGATCTCGATTTTTCCGGTCAGGACCGTAACGGAATTGTCTTCGCGCAGCCGGAGCCACGCGTTGATGTGATCGGCGTCGGCGAGCTCTTCTTGCAACGTTTCCGCCTGCTGCGTCTGATCGCCTTCGTTCGTGTGGGAGGAACAGGCACTCGCAGGAAACAGGCTGAAACCGATGGCCAGACAGCCCGACTGCCGCAGAAACGTGCGCCGGTCTACGGCAGAAAAGGGAGTAACGTGCTTCATCAGAAAAAAAGATTTACTGAAGGTGACGGGCCGCCCGCTGCACCGCCCGCATCATGCGCGTATGCGTACCGCAGCGGCACAACACCCGCGCCAGGGCCGTTTTAATTTCCTCTTCCGAGGGTGATGGCGTTGCGTCGAGGAGCGCCTGCGCCGAGATGATCATCCCGTTGAGGCAGTAGCCGCACTGCGCCGCCTGTTCTTCCACAAAGGCCCGTTGCACTCTGTTCATGCGCTCGGCGGTGCCCAGTCCTTCCAGGGTCGTGATGCTGTGTTGCTGTGCCGCCACCACCGGCAGCACACACGAGGGCTGCGCTTTGCCGTCGAGCAGTACCATGCAAGAGCCGCACTGTTGCAGGCCACAGCCGTATTTCGGTCCGTTCAGTTGCAACTCGTTGCGTAGGAAGTAGAGGAGTGGCATTTCCGGTTCCAGTTCGGCCTCGTGCCGTTGGCCGTTGACCTGAAGTTGTATGCGTTGGGGCATGGGATTGCCGGGTTGAGGTGAGAAGAAAAGTAGCGTTTTATTCTTAACGTGATGATGTCCTGCGAGTTATATTTCCCTTACGCCCTTCTGTTCCGAGTTGCCCCTTAAAAAGAAAAAATGGAACAATACGCAGGGGTTTGCTTAGTTTTCGGGATTCGCACCTACGCATCCACTTTTTTTATGTCGCTCGAAGAAGCCATTCGCCTGCTTGCCTCCGCTACCCTGCCAACCGATTTTCCTCAACAATGGGCCGACCTGGGCTGCGGCAGCGGGCTTTTCAGTCAGGCACTGGCCTCTTTTCTTCCGTCGGGGAGCCGTATTTTCTGCGTGGACAAGGAGCGGCAAACACTGCGTTCCTCTGCCGAGGGCGAGGTGACGCTGGAGTTTCTTCAGCGGGATTTTGTGCGCCAGCCGTTGCTCTGGACCGACCTGGAAGGTGTACTGATGGCCAATTCGCTGCATTACGTTCACAACCAGGCGGCATTTCTCCGGCGTACGCAGGCGCACCTTACGCCACAGGGGCACTTTCTGTTGGTAGAATACGACACGGAGCATGCCAACCGGTGGGTGCCCTATCCCCTCTCGTTCGCCCGCCTGGAAAAGCTGGCCGATCAACTCGGCTTTGCGCAGGTGAACAAATTGGCAGAACACCCCTCGATCTACGGCCACAGTGCGATGTACGCTTGCGAGCTTATTCCCTGACTCACAACTAGTTTGCCGAAGGTTTCCAGAAACGGATCGCGGTCCAGCACGGTGTAGTAAAACAAACCGCCGAGCCAGCCGTGGAAGATGCCCAGCACGTAGACGTTGCGCTCGCGCAGGTAAATCCACCCGTAAAAAAGGGCCAGCACAAACGTGCCGAGCATCAGCCACCCCGACGGATAATGCACCCCGCCAAACAGCACGGCCGTTCCCAGGATAATCCTCCAGCGAGGAAGTCGGTCGCCGTATACGTCCTGTACATTTCCGGCAACCAACCCAATGATCAAAAATTGCTGGATGGTGCCCTACAGCGGATACAGCACCAGAATGGGGAAGACATGCCACGTCAGATGCACCGTGCCCCGAACGTAACCCACGATGAAAAACGCAGCGACTGCCGCCAGGCCGAACGGCAGCACGCGCCGGAGCACCACCCCCAAATTATCGGTTCGGAAGCCCCAGTGGCGGAGGACACCAGACGTCTTTTGTCGGCGATATAACAGGTACGCGGTCCAGGCGACGATGATGACCAACACAAACCCCAATCGCCATTGCAGGTAATCCAGAAACACAAACTTACCGAGCGCCGTCCCCAGCACCGCCCCGGTTTCGTACAGTCGCACCCGGTTGGAATTAAGGGAATGGGTCGCGTCAGGCGCTGTTCTCATTCACCGTCCAGGCTTTGGAGCCAGGCATAGAGCACTTCCGGCCAGGTTTGCAGGTGCCCTTTCCCGATGGCCAGCGAGAAGCCGTGCCCGCCCGTGGGGAACAGATGCATTTCGACAGGGACTTTTTTGTCTTTGAGCGCCTGGTACATCATCAGACTGTTTTCGACCGGCACGGCGCCGTCGTCGGCAGAGTGCAGGAGGAACGTCGGCGGGGTGTTGTCTTTCACCTGCATTTCGTTCGAGTAGGTTTCAACCAGCGCCTCGTCGGGGTTGGGTCCCAGGAGGTTATCGCGCGAGCCGCCGTGCGTCAACGTTTTTTTCATGGTGATGACCGGGTAGATCAGGATCATGAAGTCGGGGCGTGATTTCAGTTGCCCGGCAGCATCCTTCACCGGCGAGGCATTCTGATCGAAGTGCGTCCCCACGGTAGAAGCCAGGTGGCCTCCCGCCGAAAAGCCCATGATGCCGACTTTGGTGGGATCAAGGTTCCACTCCTTGGCGTGTTGCCGCGTCAGGCGGAGGGCCCGTTCTGCATCCATCAGCGGTGTTTTGTAACGCACCTCGCTGGTCTTGTCACTGGGCAGTCGGTACTTCAGCACGATGCCCGCGATGCCTTTGGCGTTCAGCCACTTGGCAATGTCGGTACCTTCCCAGTCGTAGGCCAGTCCGGCGTAGCCGCCGCCGGGACAGATCACCACAGCGCGCCCGGTCGCACTTTGTTTGGTAGGCAGGTAGACGGCGATGTTTGGCTCCTGCACCTGAGTCACCCAGGCGATGCCCGATTTCTCGACCTTTTCGGTTTCGTTCGATTTTTTAGCGTTGGGAATGGCGCCCGTCCACAGCGGGAGTGTCAGGTCTTGGCTCATCAGGTGCGAAGTAGTCAATAGCAAACCAAAAAGTAGGGAAAAGTAGCGTTTCATTCGGTATACGGCATGAGGTGGGTTAAAACGCCTTGGGTCAGGCGCGGGCCAAAGTACAGAGATTCTCGTAGTTCTGCCACCTCCTGCCCAATTGCGACACAATCGACCTGAATCTCACCTCCTAACCGAACGCTTTTTCTGAGCCCATCGCACTGAATTTCAGGCAGTCGCACGAGGATACGGTGGGGCACGCAACCGCTGATATTGCCACGAAACACCCTTTTTCCTAACTTGCCTGCTGGCAAGCGCAGGCCCTCCAAGCTCCTCTTTCCTGCACTTCCGGAATGGATTATCTACCTAATCATTACCTCCCTCCCATGAAAAAAGTACCTCAATTTCTCGCGATGTGCGTCGTGATGCTGTTCCTTGTTCCGTCGACGACCCACGCACAACTCGGCACCCTGAAACGCCGACTCGAAAAAAAAATCGTCGACAAAATGCTGGGCGAAGACGAATCCGACACAAATGCGCCCGCCGAATCGTCCGAAAACACCTCCACGACCAAAGGGAAAAAGTTGACGCCCCCGAGCGTTACCGATAACCTGAGCAACGCCCTGACCGCCCTGGAAGCCAGCCAGTACGCCAATGCGCGCTACGACATCAAAGAAGCGACCCGCGGCGTCGAGCTGGAAATCGGCTATCAGATTCTGGAAGCTATGCCCACGCAGGTCAGCGGCCTGGCCTACGAAGCGGACGAAGACGGCGTGGTCAGCACGGGCATTGGCTTCGTGGGGTTGGTCATCAGCCGCACGTACCAGAAGGGCAGCCGGCAAATCACCGCGACCGTGGGAAACAATTCGGCGCTGGGTGCCTACGGCATGATGCTGAGCGGAAACTACGCCACCAACGACGACAACCAGAAATCGGTCACGGTGCAGGGCAA
This sequence comes from Catalinimonas alkaloidigena, assembly GCF_900100765.1. NCBI lineage: Bacteria > Pseudomonadati > Bacteroidota > Cytophagia > Cytophagales > Catalimonadaceae > Catalinimonas > Catalinimonas alkaloidigena. The sequence goes on from NZ_FNFO01000012.1 coordinate 84,972, forward strand.
CCGCGGCACGCTGTTTTTCGACGGCGGCAACGAGTACCGGCTGGGCATTCCGTTTGCCCAGTCGTCGGCCTTTGTGCTGGAATGCGACGGTTTCGGCGACGAGGCCGAAGTGATGGCGGCGATGGAAGCGTTTCAGCTAAGCACGTTCGAAGCGCTTCTGATGGACAAAACCAGCAACGCCACGGCCAACCAGGATGCCAACCGTTACCTGAAAACGGCGCAGACGGAGTACAACGGCAAGAAGCTGGACAACACCCGCGTGGCCCTGCAACAGGCGCTGGCGGAAGTCGACAAAATCATCGGTCAGCAGATTCTGGAAATGCTGCCCGCTGCGCTGGGCGATCTGCAGGCCGTCACGACGCAGGACTCCCACACCTCGGCCGGTTTTACGGGCATCTACATTCAACGCATCTACGAATCGGCCGACAAATCGGAACGCATCGAAGTGAACCTGATGAACGACTCGCCCCTTCTGGCGGGTGTAACCACCTTCCTGGCCAGTCCGCTGATCGCAGTGGCCGCCGGAAACAAGGTGATTAAAGTCGATGGCTACAAAGGCATGTACGAAAAAGAAGAGGGCTCCGACCCGCTCGCCATCAACATCAGCATTCCGTCCAACCAAACGCTGCTGACGCTCAACTTCACGAAGGTTTCGGAGACGAACGCCAACACCTACGCGCAGCAGATTCCCGTGGGCGACATTTTCGCGCTGATCAAGTAATTGCCCCACAAAGAGACCGCCTTCTTCGGTTTATGCCGGGGTCAGCTCGTCGAGGCTGTGCAAAATCCGCTTGCCCCGCTCCTGCCCGATGCGGACCATTTCGTCGGCTCCACCCGAAGGCCCGCCGATGCGCAAAATGGCGTCGCACTTATCGATGAGCCGGATGGCCACCGGATGAAACAACTCGTTCCAGATGGCATCGCCCATGGCGGTGGAACCCGCCGTCTTGATCAGCGGCAGCGCGAACCACTCGCCCAGCACGGGCAGGTGGCCCATCCGGTAGAGGGCCAGGGCGGTCTCTTCCATGTGGTGTACATTTTTTTCGATGAGGGTCGGGTCATCGTTCGTACCGGAGCGGTATGGCCCGGCCACCAGGATCATCAAAGGGATAATAGCGTTCGCCATAAGGGTAGGGATTTGCGAAAGGATTGGTTTTCCGGGGGAGCGCCTGTGCGTTTGCCACGCCTCAAACGTCATCTCAAACTTAAGTTCGTGCGCGCCATGTCTGCCTACGTCGTGCCACCCCTGCCGACGGTAAAATGCCTCTGCACGCGTCCCCGGAGCGGTACTTAGCCAAAGCGGCACCGTAGTGTGCCGAAAGTACCAGTCGAGCATCTGGTGGTGTAGATGCTTGCCAATGCCCTGCCCTGCGTACGCGGGCCGGACAAACAAAGCCCAGACGTTGTGCGCTTGTAGGTCGACTACAGCAAAACCCACGATCCGCCCATCTGCTTCGCAAACCCACCCCCTACCACGCATCCACAGGTAGGCTTCGTAGTCCTGATCCGTGATCCGGGCCGGATTCGACAGCACATTTTCGTTGACCGAACAACGTACCTCGTGGAGTTGTGGCAGGTCGGCCCGATGGGCTTCACGGAAGAGTTGTTGCATACAAGCACGCACTACTATAAACGACCCAGGCCCTCAGGAGCGACAGCGCTTGGTTGTCGTTTCGAGCGGACAAGGTACGATAGATTGGGTAAAAAGCGAACGGATGAGTTAGGGCAACATGAGTCTTGTGTATCGCTCGTACAACGGAAAACAGCCGATGTTCCTTTACCAGGAGCTACACGTTCGTTGTGCGTAGGTCATCGTAACGGAGCTCATGATTGGTCTTACGATTATCTTCGTTTGATTTTCTTATTTTGCAGAATGAAAAACAAAATGGCACGCTCGGTTTCTGACTTCAACAACGAACTGAAGTTAAAAGGCTTTAAAGTCTTCCAGATTGAATCGGACGGGAACGCGACGCGCACCTACAGCCGGAAGGATTTTTACAAAATCTGCCTGACGACGGGGAAGAGTAGCATCCACTACGCCGACCGGAGTTTCGAGATGGACGGCACCATTCTGTTTTTCGGCAACCCCCACATTCCCTACTCCTGGGAAACGCTTTCGACTACCTACAAGGGGTACACGTGCCTTTTCTCCGAAGATTTTCTGAAACAGGCAGAGCGCTCCGAGAGCCTGCAACAGTCGCCGCTGTTCAAGTTGGGTGGGACGCCCGTGCTACACATCACCGAGCAGCAGCGCCTGTTTCTCAACGGCATTTTCGAGAAGATGATCGAGGAACAGCAGTCGGATTATTCGTTTAAGGACGACCTGATCCGCAATTACATCCACCTGATTCTCCACGAGGCGATGAAAATGGAGCCCTCCGAACACTACGACCAGCACAAGAACGCCGCCTCCCGCCTGACGGCCGTGTTCCTGGAGCTGCTGGAGCGGCAGTTTCCCATCGAAAGTGCCGACCAACCGCTGCAACTGCGCTCGGCCCAGGACTATGCCCAACACCTGGCGGTACACGTCAATACCCTCAACCGGGCCGTAAAGGAGGTGACCGGCAAGCCCACTACCGCCCACATCACCGAACGCATGGCCAGCGAGGCCAAGGCCCTCCTGCAACACACCGACTGGAACGTGGCGGACATTGCCTACGCCCTCGGTTTCGAGTACACGACCTACTTCAACAACTTTTTCAAACGCCTGACCGGCACCACACCCACCGCCCTGCGCATCCAACACGTTTGAAATTCTTATCCATTGATTTGAATTTCTTTACCCCTCGCACGGTCTGAACGAGCACCTTTGTGGAGAAGCCTGCGTACCGATAAGGCACCGGGTATTTCTATCATGTGACGAACACCAGACCTGTATGGACACGACTGATATTTTTGAGCGCCTTCAGGCGGGCGTTCCCATTCCGATGGACGATCCGCAGTACACGCGGATTGGAGAGGCCGTTGCCCGAACGATGGCCCTGTCGGCGGCCCTCAATGCCTCTACCAACGTTGAACAGATCCGGAAGCGTTTGAGCGAGTTGATCGGCACGCCAGTAGACGACAGTACCACCCTGTTTGTGCCCTTTCACACCAACTTCGGGCGCTTTATTCAGCTGGGGCGGAACGTGTTCATCAACCACGGCTGCTCTTTCCTGGACCTGGGCGGCATCACCATCGAAGACGAGGTGATGATCGGCCCCCGGGTTAACCTCACCTCGGAGAACCATCCGGTGGACCCCACGAACCGGAAAGTGCTGGTGCCTCAGCGCGTGGTCATCAAGCGAAATGTCTGGATCGGGGCGGGCGCGACCATTCTGCCCGGCGTCACGGTCGGCGAAAATGCGGTTGTGGCGGCGGGTGCGGTCGTTACAAAAGATGTCCCTGCCAATACGGTCGTGGGGGGCGTACCGGCTCGGGTACTCAAACACCTCACGGAGCAATCTGCCTCATGAAAGCCCTCCTGATCCTCTTTGTCAGCTTGTTCGGCGTCCCCTTGGGGGACTGTACGGACTACGACGGGACGGATGCTATACACCAAACGCCCCCTACGGACACCATGAAGCTGAAAATAACGGTAGGCAAGGTTGTGTTTACGGCCACGCTCTACGACAACGCCACGACTGCGACCCTCAAAGCGCGCTTGCCGCTGCATCTCACGATGCGCGAACTGAACCATAACGAAAAGTACGGTACTCTCCCCGCTCCCCTGCCGACCGACGCCGCGCATCCCGGTACGATTCAAGCGGGCGACCTAATGCTGTACGGCGATGATACAGTCGTGCTGTTTTACCAAACCTTTTCCACATCGTATCGCTACACGCGGCTCGGGAAGCTTGACGACGTAACGGGACTGACCGACGCCCTGGGTTCGGGAGACGTACCGGTTACGCTGGCATTGGAGTAATGACAGAGGCCCGCTCATGCCCCCGCAAAAATCAGCGGGTCGGTCAAGCCCCCTGTAACGTAGAAAAAACCAGTTTACACATACATCAGCCGGATTATGAATCAAAAATGCAGTACCCCCGCCCTTCTTGCTTCTCTCACGCTCTTGTTTCTAGCGCCCCTCGGGTGCACATCTCCGGCGGGCGACACGCAGCCGGAAGCCATTTTCCCCAAAGGGGAGCAAGGACCTACGCAGAACTTCACCGGCAAAGCCTGGAACTACGGACTGGTGCCGAACGATTCCACCTACAACACTGTCGTAGGGAACGTCTACTTCGAACCCGGTGCGCGGAGCAACTGGCACACCCACCCGGGCGGGCAAATCCTGATCATCACCGATGGGGTGGGCTATCACCAGATCGAAGGTCAGCCGCGAGAAACGCTCCGCAAGGGCGATGTCGCGCAATGCCCGCCGAATACGAGGCACTGGCACGGCGCGAGTCCGGACACCGGCATGCAGCAACTTTACATCGTTACGAATACCGATAAAGGTATCGTCGACTGGATGGAGCCCGTTACGGACGAGGTGTACGCTGCCGCGGAGTAAGCGCATAAGGGGTGCGTTTACCACTTTTTACTTGGTTTGAATTTCATACATTTTGGTTTGAATCTTAGTACTTCATTCCGGATGGATTCAGGCACTTTTGCGAATTAATTCACCGAAACGGCAAAGAAAGCTAATTTTTTCATAGGCTAAGTCCCAGTTGTTCTATTTGATTTTCTTACGCTACCTGTAAGGAAATCGGAATAAGCAATCCGGGGCGACTTACCGGTTCGGTGGCTCCATCCGGCACCGACAGGCGCTTTTTGCAGACGACCACTTCCCCGCTCTGAAGCGACAACAGCCTCGGCTCTCGGGGCATACCTCCGGGGAGAAGGGCCAATGCGGCTGAGCCGCTTTCGAAAGCCGGACCGGGGCACACAACGCATACGTAACACGAACGCCATAGATCATGGAAGCATCCAGCCTGAATTCATCCAGAAGGCAATTCCTGCAACAATCGGCCCTCGTCGGGACAGGGATCCTTCTGACGCCCACGCTACCCCTTTTTGCACACCATCCGAACGCAAAACCAATGAGTAAGAACATAAAAACCAGAGGCTACGCTGCCCTGGACGAATCCGGAACCTTGAGTCCCTGGGAATTTGAGCGCAGACCCGTCGGCGACGACGACATTTTGATCGACATCAAATACGCAAGCATTTGCCACTCCGACATCCACCAGGAGAAAGGCCATTGGGGACCACAGCAGTATCCTCAGGTGCCGGGACACGAGATCGTGGGCATCGTGTCGGCCGTGGGCAAAAACGTCACCAAGTTCAAGGTGGGCGACCGCGCCGGGGTCGGCTGCATGGTCGACAGTTGCATGGAATGCGAAAGCTGTACCCACGGCGAGGAGCATTATTGCGACCGTGGTGAAACCAAATTTACCTACGGGTTTCCTGCAGAAGCTGAACCTACCGGCATCACGCAGGGCGGCTATGCCAACAAACTGGTGGTACGCGACCATTTCGCGGTCCACATTCCGGAACACATCAGCTTCGCAGAAGCCGCGCCGTTGCTGTGCGCAGGCATCACGACCTACTCGCCCCTGATGAAAGCGCACTTCCAGGTAGGTGACAAAGTGGGCGTGGTGGGCATCGGCGGACTAGGCCACCTGGCCGTTAAACTTGCCGTGTCGAAAGGCGCGGAGGTCTATGCGTTTACGACCTCGCCAGACAAGGTAGACGACATCAAATCGTTCGGCGCGAAAGAGGTCATCGTGGTGGATGAGTCGTTCAAAAGCCTGCAACCGTATGGCAAAACGCTCGACTACCTGATCTGTACCATTCCGTATCAGTTCAACGTAGCACCCTATGTGGCGTGCGTCAAACCGTTCGGTCATTTCACGTTCGTGGGCATGCCCAATGCGTCCGAAATTACTCTGAACAATTTAGCCCTGGCGGCAAGCCGGGTTCACTTCAATTCGTCGCTGATCGGCGGCATTCCCGAAACGCAGGAAGTGGTGCACTACTGCGCCGACAACGGCATCCGGCCGGAGATTCAAGTGATCAAGGCCGCAGACATCAACGACGCATGGGCGAAGGTGGTGAACAAAGAAGCCCGGTATCGGTACGTAATTGATGCGGCCACTTTTTAGTCAACTAAAAAAACAATTTCAATCATGACATTACAAGAGAACTATACGCTCTCCAACGGCGTGGAAATTCCCAAACTAGGTCTGGGGACCTGGTTGATCGATAACGAGGCGGTGGTAGAGGCGGTAAAAGGGGCCATTGCCCTGGGGTATCGGCACATCGACACCGCACAGGCGTATCAGAACGAAAGCGGCGTGGGCAAAGCCCTCCGCGCCAGTGGGGTGAAACGAGACGCGTTGTTCGTAACCACCAAGCTGGCCGCCGAAATAAAATCCTACAAAGAAGCCGTGGCGGCCATCGATGAATCCCTCCAAAAACTGGGACTCGACTACATTGACCTGATGATCATCCACAGCCCGAAACCGTGGAAAGAGTTCCAGGGCAGCGATCCGTACTTCGAAGGTAACCGGGAGGCGTGGCGAGCACTAGAAGAAGCCTACCAGGCCGGAAAGTTGCGGGCCATCGGGCTTTCCAACTTTGAAATTGCGGACGTCGACAACATCCTGTCGTCCTGCACCATCCAACCCATGGTCAATCAGGTGTTGGCGCACATCAGCAACACCCCGCACGAACTGATTCAACACTGCCAGGACAACGGCATGCTGGTGGAAGCCTACTCGCCCATCGGGCACGGGGAATTACTGAAAAACGAAGCGGTAAAAGAAATCGCCAAAAAATACGGTGTTTCGGTACCTCAACTGGGCATTCGGTATGACCTGCAGCTGGGACTTCTGCCCCTGCCTAAGACGGCCAATCCGGACCACATGCGGTCCAACGCCGAGGTCGATTTTGTCATCTCCGAAGAGGACATGCATACCCTGATCAACCTGGAACCCATCAAAGACTACGGCGAGGCCAGCAAATTCCCGGTCTACGCCAAATAAATAAGAGTGGCCTCGATCAGGGAAGCTTACGTTTCTGGTTGAGGCCGCTTATCTGAAACTTTCAACTTTTTACCATCATGGAAATTATCCGAAACGGAGCACAGCCCTCGGTCAAAGGACCGGACGACTGGTTTACGGGTGCAGTGCGCATCGATCCTCTATTCTCCAAAAAAGAAGCCACCAAAGCTGCCGGTGCGCTGGTCACGTTTGAGCCGGGCGCCCGCACCGCCTGGCATACCCATCCGGCCGGACAGACGCTGATCGTGCAGTCGGGACTGGGGTGGGTACAGCGCGAAGGCGGTCCCATCGAAGAGATTCGTCCAGGCGACGTGGTCTGGTTTGCACCGGATGAAAAACACTGGCACGGCGCCTCCCCCACTAAAGCCATGAGCCACATCGCCATTCAGGAGGAAGTGGACGGCAAGGTCGTCGACTGGATGGAACAGGTGTCGGAAGCGCAATACGCACGCTAAACCGGAACGAACCGGGCGGTGGCCGCGTCGTCCGTCTGTTCAGAACATAGGCATATGCCCCCACGAAAGAGCGCTTCCGTCCGCCTCTTGTGTGGGGGTATCTTTTTTCAGGAAATTCGTCAGCAGAAAGAGTGCCTATTCTATACAAAGACTCGTTACACCATGTGGGGTTCAACCGAAGACAAATGGCAACGCGTTACTTTTACGTGGAAACGAAAAGTTGTGCTTACGATGAAGCTCTATTGGAAGGATACCAACACTAATGTAGACAGATGGCCTCAATTAGAGATTGAGATCAGCGAAGCTACCAAACCAGCAATCCGAGTCATGGCAGGCAGTGGTTTGAAATTTAAAATCCAGCACGATAACATGCCTATTGCCTGGGGCCGAGTTGCTTCAGATTATTATGGTTGTTGGTACTTACGAAACCAATTTGAATGGAACAAAGTCGAAGCTCCCATAACACCGATAACCTCAAACGATGTAGAACGATCGTTAGAACATCAAACCGAACGAGAAAGGCTCACGTATTGGGGAAAGTTTTTTCTAGATGCGTTAAGCAAGTCCAACGCTACCATTTTTTACAATGGGACATGGGAATTGTCTGTTGCTCTACATGATGAGAGCCATGTTTCTCCCTTCAGCTCAAAGCATTGGAAAAGATTTAATTCGGAGAAAGTATTTTATCCGCAAAGACCCCTTTGGATTGATTGGGATTTTAGAAATACCTCCCCACTTTTATCATTAAAAAGTCAACCTTCTGAAGACAACGGAAGAACGAAATGGTGGAGAAAAAAAGTGAGAGAAGGAACGTGTCCTCCTGTGCTGGCCTGGTTTATCAGCGCATTAGACTCATTTGTAATTATTGATGGGCATTGTAGAATGCAGGCCTATGAACTGGAGCATATCAAACCCACAGTGTTAGTACTAAACGCCATTCAAAAAGTCAAAATCACTCCTGATCGGGCAACACAAGAGAGTATACTTAGAGGCTTAGAGAACAGAAAAATTCATCCTTTAAAAAAAGACATATCGGTAGATCTGATGAACAGTTTACTGATTAGCGCATTTGACGACAGGCCCTACAATCGGCCGATAACCAGCAGCATAGCAAAAAGAGATTTTGCGAAAGAGTGGCTAGATGAACTACTTCAATTCAAGAACGACTCTGACATAGACCAAGAAGAACTGGAAGGCATGATTGCTGGCCAATAGCAAGCGTAACGATTCAACTACAAAATCCAATTATGTCAATCACTACAGAAGCGGAAGTAATCGGGATGCAAAAGGTAAGCGACGTGGTCGCCTGTACCCTAAAAGAAATGAAGCGCTACGCCCAACCCGGCATGTCCACGAAACAACTTGACGACTACGGGGCCGACCTGTTGAGGAGCTTCGGCGCAACCTCCGCGCCGTTCCAGACCTACCAATTCCCGGGGTGGACCTGCATCAGTGTCGGCGAAGAGTTTTGCCACGGCATCCCTTCGAAAAAAAGGATTTTAAGCGAAGGCGACCTCATCAACATCGATGTCTCGGCGGAACTCAATGGATTCTGGTCCGACAACGGCGCTTCCTTCGTTCTCGGAGAGGACGTCCATCGTCATCAGGCACTGGTCGACTCCTCCATCGCGATTTTGAACAAGGCAATCAGCCACATCAAAGGTGGCGTCCGCATCGCTCACATCGGAGCGCTGATTGAAACGGAAGCGAAGAAACGCGGTTACCGCGTCATCAAGAACCTTACCGGGCATGGCATCGGCCGGAGTCTTCACGAAGAGCCGAGTGAAATTGCCAACTACCCTGACCGCTCGAACCGCCAGCGCTTCAAAAAAAACTCGGTGGTCGCCGTGGAGACGTTCATCTCGACCCGCTCCACATACGCCAGGACGCTACGCGACGGCTGGACGATGGTCGGCAACAAGGGTGGATTTATGGCGCAACACGAACATACCCTCATCGTCACCGACGGGGCACCCATCATCCTGACCGAAATGAACGAAATTCCGAAGCATTAAAATTCAGACAAAAAGAGAGCAAAGCAGAAAGGAATCTACAAGACTCAGTCCCTGTTGTCATCAATAGAACCGTTCCCCGTCACTAAAAAAGCCCAGACGCAAACAGGCATGGATTCTTCCAATGGGTATGAGAAAGTCGCGCGGGCGTTTGTCAACGTCCGTGGAAACGCCACCAACCGCATTGGCGTGCCGGAAGTAAAAAGCTGGGCCGCCTCGTTCCCGGCCGGAGCTACGGTACTGGACCTGGGATGCGGTTCCGGCATGCCGATCTCCAAAACCTTGATCGACCAGAAGTTGACCGTCTACGGCATTGATGCATCGCCTACCCTGGTCGCGCAATTCAGAAAGCACTTTCCCCATCACGAAATCCGCTGTGAGTCTGTGGAAGCATCCTCGTTTTACGGCTTGATCTTCGACGGGATCGTCGCATGGGGGTTGGTGTTTTTGTTACCTCCAGAGACGCAAGTTGCGCTGCTTGCAAAAATAGCCCGGCACCTGAAGCCGGGCGGAAAACTCCTGTTCACGTCGCCCTCGCAGCCGGTCGAATGGGTAGATGTGATGACGGGGCGGCCGTCCGCATCGCTGGGCAGGGAAACGTACCGCGACGTACTGGCACAACACGGCATTCGTGTGGTCGGCGAGTTTGCCGACGAGGGCGAAAACCATTACTACAGCTGTGAAAAAGCGTAACTTCCTTTTTGTCTACGCGCCTCAACGGCCGGATTCGCATGGCTAGAGGACTCTCCCCCGATTGACTTTTCAAGCGTCTGCGAAACGTAGACCTTTATCAACTCTCGTCGGAATGGCTAAAAAATTGTATTTTCAGCGAAAGAATGTACTGGAAAGTTTATGAACAAAGAAGAGGTAAAAACTGAGATACACAAGATAGTCGATAGGTTACCTGATGAGGTATCGGATGAGGTACTTATCTACCTGAAGGGGGTTCTTGATAAATCTGCTCACCATGTGAAGTTGACCACGAATCTTGCGAAGATTCTCAACGAAGATCAAGAACTTCTTAAACGACTGGCTCAGTGATCAGTATCACAGAAGTAATCAGGATTCATGAAGTACTAATTGAAAAATTTGGAGGATCGAAAGGGATTCGGGATCGGGCTCTTTTGGAATCAGCGATTCAGCGTCCTTATCAGACGTTTGACCAAAAACTTTTATATCCTTCGGTGGTAGAGCAGGCTGCCGCATTGGCTGAAAGTCTCATCAACAATCATCCGTTTCAAGATGGAAACAAGCGAATAGGGTATACGATTATGAGATTACAGTTAATGATGCATGGCCTAGATATCGAAGCCAGCGAGGATGAGAAATACGATTTTGTGATCAACATTGCTTCGGGTAATGCTTCTTTTGATGAGATCACGAAGTGGATTAATGACCATTTGAAGAAATAGGAATAATGCCTTTTGTAAGTTCATAACGCACTAAAATCCGTCACGCCCCAGCACCTCTCCTCAGAACACCCGCCGTTCGAATAACCTGATCAGTCCCACAAAGTAGATTCCGTAGAATGCCAGCCCGATGCCGTAAAACGAGAGCCACGAGGCGCCCTCGTGCAGGGCCTCGACGGTGCGGAAATTCCAGTAGGTCGGCACCACGGCGAAGGCGTGCAGCGCTCCGTAGGGCAGGAAGTAGATCAGAATGGGCAGGTTCAGTACCAGGTTGTAGATTTTGAACTGCGCCAGCCCTTCCACCTTGTTTTTGGCAAACACCGCCACCAGCAGCGCAAACAGCGGGGCCAGCAGGCTGAACTGAAATGCCACGAGCCATCCCGTGAGCGGATCGAGCGGCAGGACGGGATTGAGCAGCAGCAGGATCAGGTTGACCGCCGTGGTCATCACCACGCCTAGCGCCATCCGAAAACCCAGCAGCATCGCCGCCGAGATGGGCATAATGCGCAGCGCCGTGAAGACGCCGTCGTCTTTCTCTTCCAGAAACACAAACCCGTTGATGAACCCGAACATGGTGGCCGTTTGCATACAGGCCCACATCAGAATGACGTAGCCGTAGTCGCCGAGGACGGGAAAGCGGTCGAGGACGGGCGGTAACGCCCAGCCGATTCCCCCCACGATGAGCAGCGGCAGGAACAGAAATAGACGCAACATCGGATCGCGAAACACCATCCGGAAGTCGTTGGCACCGAGGAGCAGGAGTCGGTTCATACGGTTTGCAGGGTTTGTTGACTCCAACGATAAGCCCCCACCAGCCCGAGTCCCAGGTAGACGAGGCTGTAAAGCCATTGCCCGAGGGTGATCGGTTCGAACGCCGCTTGCAACAGCAGCACACCCGGATAGGTCGGCAGCAGGTAGACGAGGGGATGGTCCCACACGTCGAACAGCGCCAGAAACGGCACCGCTCCCACGATCATCCCGCCGATGGAACGCAGCAGAAACTGGCTGAAGTCGCGCGCCCGTGCCCCCATCGCGCAGCCCACCCAGGCAAACTGCAACGACGAGCCGATCATCCCGATCAGGAACGGCACGTACTGCAACCGGAAGCCGTGGCCCACCCAGGCCATCACCAGCGCCGTGCCGGTCGCCACGAGGGTCAGCGCCACGCCTTTCGACCAGAGGTACTGCCGCATCGGAAGCGGCGAAACCGCTAAGGCGGCCAGCGTATTCTCGTTTTTCTCGAACAAGAGCAACACCCCCGCGAACAGGTAACTCATGATGACCGGGTCGTTGTAGATCATCAGCACCAGCACCCGGTCGAGCGAGCCGAGGTTGCGCAACAGGTAAAACAGGCCGAGGTAGACGGCGGCGGTCACCAAGGAAATGACGATCATCTGCTGCCGGTGAAGCAGCACCAATTCCCACTTTAGCAGATGGGGTAGCAGCGGTGGCGTGTGGGCGGTCATGTCAGGGCCGTGCCGGTAATTTTGATGAACACATCTTCTAGCGTAGCCTCTTCAGAGTGGATCGTCCTGATGCCGTTGCGCTGCAGAATCGCCAGAAACTGATCGTTCTGCCCCAGGTCGGCCAGCGCAAACTCGCGCGGTGCCGACTCGCCGTCGACCTGCACGCGCACCTTCCGTTGTCCGTACTGGTACTTGAGCGCCTCGGGGCGGTCCATTGCCATCAGTTCCCCGCTGATGATCAGCGCCACGCGGTCGCACAGCGTATCGGCGTCGTACATGCTGTGAGTGGTCACGAAAATGGTTTTGCTCTGCCCTTTCAGGTCGAGAATCCAGTCCTTGATCAGCCGCGCGTTGACCGGATCGAGGCCCGACGTCGGCTCGTCCAGAAACAACACCTGCGGGTCGTGCAACAAGGCCCGCACGAAGTTGAGGCGCATTTTCATCCCCTTCGAGAAGTCCGATACGCGCTTGTCGGCATCGTCAGCCAGCCCGACCCGCGCCAGCAGCTCCATCGGGTCGTAGGCTTTTTTACTGTAGAAAGCTCCGAAAAAGCGGAGGTTTTCGCGCGCCGTCAGCTTCGCGTAGTGGTTGGGTAGTTCGAAGCCCACCCCGATGAACTCGTAAAATTCTTTCCCCCACTGTCGTAAGGATTTCCCGTCGATGCGGACCTCACCCTGGTACCCGTCCAGAAGTTTGTAGAGAATCTTTTGTGTCGTGCTTTTGCCGCTGCCGCTGGGCCCCAGAAAGCCAAAGATTTCGCCGGGCGCAATGTCGAACGAAAGGCCGTGGAGCGTGTCGGCCGGGGCGCCGGGGTAGCGAAAGCGCAATTGATCGACCTGAATCATATTAAAATTGGATTAGGACTGCCGTCAGCGCGAAGCCTGATGAAACGCCTCGCCGTACGGCGCGTACCCAAAGTAAGAAACAAATTTTTTTAACGATGTATACTTCCCTGCCTACCACCAACGATAAAACGCTCGCCCTGCAAATCAGCGGCAAACTCGACCAACACGACTACGAACAACTGTTGCCCTTGCTGGAAAATAAAATAGAGACCTACGGCGAAGCCAACCTCTACTGGGAGTTCAAGGAGTTCGACGGCTGGACGCCGGGCGGCATCTGGGAAGACCTGCAATTCGATGCCAAGCACGCGAGCGACTTCCGACGCATTGCCGTGGTCGGCGCCAAGAAGTGGCACGACTGGTTTACGAAACTGATGAAACCCTTCACTTCGGCCGACGTCAAATTTTTCGAGCCGGAAGAGCGCGCTCAAGCGCGGCAATGGGCGGGTGCAGCGGCCTAAATTGAGGACCTAACGAAGCGTCTGGTCCGTGTCCTACAGGAGGTCTTCGAGGAACGACTTGTCGGACCCGCCTCCCAAATTTTTGTAGAGCACCAGCATCGTATTCCGCTCGGGAAAATAGAGCGCGTTGGCCTCGATGCCGATCAGCGCGCCGTTGTGGCCGTAGCCGGTCTGGTTGCCGAGGTGCCAGATTTCCAGTCCCAGCCCGTACTCGCAGTCGACTCCGTCGCAATCGGGAAGCTGCTGGGTTTTCATCGCCTCCACCGACGCCGGTGACACCAGCACCCCCGAAAACAGCGCGTCGTAGAAACGGTAGAGGTCTTCGGCAGTGCTGATCATGCCGCCCGCGGCTTTTCCGTCGCCTTCGGCTTCGTCCCACGGCGTTACGTCCTTCACCTTACTTCCGGTCGAAGCCGCGTACCCACGGCTCACGTCCGGATTATGATGCTTTTCCAGGTAGGTGTGGGTCAGGTGCAGAGGCGTGAAGATCTTTTCGGACAGCAGGTCGGCCAGCGGCTTTTGCCCCACGCGTTCCGCAATTTTGCCCAACAGCCAGTAGCCCGGATTGGAGTAACTGTAGGCCGTGCCCGGCTCAAAAAGCAACGCCTTTCCGTACACGTATTTTTCCAGCAACTCGGTCGTCGACATATTGCCGAACCAAGTCGGGTCGTTTACAATATCGGCCTGGTACTGCAGGCTTTGGTTGGGTGGATCGATCAGGCCCGAGGTATGCCCCAGCAGGTGCCGTACCGTGATCTTTTCGGCCGAAGGAATCCGGGTCGCGACTTCGGGCAGTACGTTGTGCAGGGGGTCGTCCAATGCGAGTTGGCCTTCTTCCTGGAGCTTCATGATCAGGGTCGCTACGTACACTTTGGTGATGCTCCCCAGCCGGAAGGGCGTCTCCGTACAAAAAGGGGCCTGGTGCGCCAGATTGGCCTGGCCGCTACTGCCCACCCACAACGGCTGATCGGGTCGGGCGACCAAGAGCACCACACCCGGTGCCTGCGTCTCCTGACGGTAAGTGTCCAGATATGCCTGGTAGGTGGCGTGCTTCGGATGGGTGCCGTAGCCGGTACCACACGGAAGTGCAGGTGCTTCCACCTCGAGTTCCTGACAGGCTCCTATCCCAAGCGCGAACAGAAGCGGAACATACGCTGATTTTTTCATCGGTGCGATCACAAAACAGGAAATACAATGCCCAACAGCAAGAGCTGATGCGGCAGGAATAGAGAGGCATTACGCAGGAAAGGTGCTTCCACCATCACGTTGTAGCCAACAAAAGGAGTCACCCCGGCCCACCGGTACCCGAGACTTAGGCCACTGGTCAGCGCCAGTCGGTTTTCGTACGCCGAGGCTTTTTCGTAGCCCGTTCCGTAGGCACGGTACACGGGTAGGTAGGAACGGTGGAGCAGGTACCCTGGCCCGGCTTTGATATCGGCGACGAAGTGACTGACCTTCAGGCGGTAGGTAAACTCGCTGGTGACCAGCAACGTCGTGTGTAATTGCCGATGGGCAGCATAGCCGATGTTCCAGGTTTGCACCCAGGCATGGTGTTTTCTTTCGCGATAGCGGATCTCACTCCCGACCAACACCCCGGGATTCAGATGCTGGCCGAGCCGGGAAAACGAAGGCAGATGGGTGGTTTCGTTGAAGACCGAAATCCGCAGGGGAAGGAAGCGGGCAGGCTGCTCAATTTCTTGCGCAACCGCCCTGCCCCAAAGCAGGGTGAACCATCCCACGATCAGAAACTTGACAGAAGCACGCATAGCGGTAGTTACATGGAGCATGATGCGGGCAAAGGTCGCTCCCTACCGCCTTCTGACGTTGTATTTTCACGACACAATCGCGCCGTCTTTCATTTCGATGATCCGGTCGGAGCGGCGGGCAAAATCTTCGTCGTGCGTCACCGTGATGATGGTCTGGCGCTGCTCGTCGGCCAGGCGGCGAAAAATCTCGAAAACAATCTCTGTATTGGCGGAGTCGAGGTTGCCGGTCGGCTCATCGCCCATGATGATGGCCGGCTCGTTGATCAGCGCCCGCGCAATGGCCACACGCTGCTGCTGCCCGCCCGATAGTTTGTTGGCCCGTTTCTTTGCGTGTTCGGCCACGCCGAGCTGCTCCAGCCGGTGGTAGGCATGCGCTTCCACCTCCTTGCGGCTGTACTTGCCCAGCTTCAGACCGGGAATCATCACGTTGTCGAGGGCCGTAAATTCGGGCAGGAGGTAATGAAACTGGAAAATGAACCCGATCCGCTCGTTGCGGAACTGCGCCAGTTCGTTCTGCTTCTTCCCTGTCACGGGCACATCATCGATGATGATCCGACCTTCGTAGTCGGTATCCATCGTCGAGAGGAGGTACAGCAACGTCGACTTCCCACATCCTGACTTCCCCGTAATCGAGACAAACTCGCCCCGCTCCACCCGGAAGGTGATGTCGTTCAGCACCTGAAATTTCTTCGGGTCGTAGAAATACTTGTTCAGATGTTCCGCCTGGAGGATCATGGGATTACAGATTGACAAATTTCAGATTGCACATTGGTTTCGGATTTTCAGGTCTCAGGTCCGGTCGTATCTTCAGCCTCATCCTTATCATCTCGACGTAAGGAGAGATCTTTTTAACACTTGAAACAAGATCTGGCACGGGTCCCGGTCTGGCGAGACCCGGTCTGGCGAGACCCAGCGGGGCACCGTACCCCGAGCCCGATGGTCGAGATGGCAAGCACAGAAACATCACCAATCCACTAATCCACCACACCATTACATCGCCATTTCCTCATCCTCGAATGATCTCTACCGGATCGATACGGGCGGCCCGGCGCGAGGGCGAGTAGCCCGCGATGGTCGTTGTGAGGAGGCCGAAAACCAGCCCGGAGATGTAGAACGAGAGCTTGAAGTTGACGGGCAGGTGATCCATTTGCACCATAATGTCGTTTTCGAACGGCACGAGCGACATGGCATACGACGACACAAACCCGAAGACCAGCCCGAAGAGGGCTCCGACAATCCCGATGCTGACGGCTTCGATCAGGAAAATGCGCCGGATGTCGCCGCCCGAGAAACCCATGGCTTTCAGAATCGCGATGTCCTTCATTTTTTCGTAAATCATCATCGTCAGGATGTTGAAGATGCCGAAACCCGCCACGAACAAAATGGCAACAACGACTCCGTAAATGATGATGTTGTTGACACGCAGGTTGGCTTCCAGCGCTGCGTTGGCCGTTTGCCAGTCTTTGGCCGTGTACCCGAACTGCTGCGCGTATTCGGTGGCGATGGTGCGGGCACGGTCCATCTCGTTGAGCTTCAGCTTGATGTCGGTGATGTAGCTGTTTGGCTCTTCCAGGATCTTCTGCACCGTGGCCAGGGTGGCGTAGCTCTGCTGGTTGTCGAGGTCGATCAGGCCCGTACGAAACAGCGCGACGACCGTCAGCAGCAGCGTACTGCCCCGCGGGGTGGTGATGTTGACCCGGTCACCGACGCCTACGTTCAGTTTTTTGGCCAACCCGCTGCCCATGATCACCCCGTTGTAAGCGGCGGGCAGCGCGTTCATGTCGCCCGCAACGATCTTTTCGCCCAGGTCGAACAGCCGGTTCTCGGCCTCCACTTCCACGCCCGTAATCGTCCCGTTGATGTTGACCGGTCCGTACTGAAAAAACACCTGTGAACTTACCTGCGGCGCCACGTCGTAGACGCGCGGGTCCTGCCGCAGCAGCTCCACGATCCGCATGCCGTCTTTCAGGTTCGGCTTCGTTTGACGGGGGCGCTGGTGCCGCACCACGTTGGCATACGCCTCCCCCTCCTGCGCCAGGTCGAGCACCGACGCCCGATCCGTCTGGATGTCGTTGTAGATGTGGATGTGCGGCGAGTTGTTAAGCGTCACGTCCACAAAAAAATCGTTGCTCCCCGTGGTGATCGAAATCAGGAAGATAAACGTCCCGATGCCGAACGTCACGCCCAGTACGGCCACGATGGTCTGCTTCAGGCGCGACAGCAGGTGAGTACGGGCGATGAGAAACAGCGTTTTCATGGGTGATGTGGCGACGTGGTGGAT
This sequence comes from Catalinimonas alkaloidigena, assembly GCF_900100765.1. Lineage (NCBI taxonomy): Bacteria > Pseudomonadati > Bacteroidota > Cytophagia > Cytophagales > Catalimonadaceae > Catalinimonas > Catalinimonas alkaloidigena. The sequence goes on from NZ_FNFO01000012.1 coordinate 102,650, forward strand.
TAGTGGATTGGTGATGTTTCTGCGCTTGTCATTTCGACCGTCGGGAGAAATCTCGTCTCAAAAGCCCGAAGATCTCCGCTCCGATCGCTATCACTCGAGATGACAATTCAAAGGACCTGCGATCTGCGATTTGAGACCTGAAATCTTTGACTTTCAACCTTCTCTTACTCTTCTTTGGGCATCACCAGTTGGCTTGTGGTATCGAGCCCGGCGGTGATTTCCACCAGCTCCAAATTTTGAATGCCGGTCTGCACTTTCACCTTTTGTTCTTCGCCGTCGCGGACCACGCGGACACTGTCGCCCGCCAACAGAAGCGACCGGGGAATGACCAGCGCACGCGACTTCTGCTGAATGATGATGTTGGCTTCGGCCGAGGCCCCGGCGTAGATCTGATCCGCGACAGCGGGCAACGCGGCGTCGACCCGAAAGGTGCGGCTTTCGGCATTGAGGGCGGGGTAAATCTTGGTGACTTCGGCCCGAAAGACGGAGTCGCCGTAGATGTCGGTGGTGAACAGGACCGGCTGCCCCACCTGCACCCGCGAAATGTCCCGCTCGTCGACCAGCATTTCCAGGAGGAACCGTTCGCGGTCGCCCACCGTCGCGATGGCCTGTTGCGGACCGACCAGTTCGCCGGTTTCCACAAACACGCGGTACACCCGTCCGTCGAGGCGGCTGGTCACGAGGGCATCGCCCCGCTCGGTCGACGTCAGGCGGTAGTGCGCCTGCGCGTCCTGCACCCGTTGCTGCAAGTCGCGGCGCTGCGCTTCCAGCCGTTGCACCGCGGCCTGGTACTGATTCTGCGAGGTTTGGGCGGCCAGTTGCGCCTGCTCCAGGGCTTGCCGCGAAGTGGCGTTGTGGTCCCACAGGTTCTGCTGGCGCACCAACTGCAACGAGTCGGCACGGTAACGCTGCCGGGCATTTTCTACCCCCAGTTCCAGTTCGGTCAGTTGTGGCGAACCGGGCGTGGCGGCACGGCGTGCGCTTTCCAATTGCAGATTGGCCTGTTGACTCCGTACGTCGGAGGCTTCGCTCCGGATCACGAACATCACCTCTCCGCTGCGCACCGTATCGCCCACCTGTACCTCTTTCCGATCCAGAATGCCACTGACGGGGGCATAGACCTGATAGGCATCGACCGGCCGGAGCGTAGCCGAAGCATAGACCGCTTCGGTGAGGGTCTTGTACGCCGGGTGGGACGTTTCCTGGCCGTTGCGACACGCGGCGAGTGCCAGCAGGCTGCCCCACCACCAGCGGGACGAAGAACGAAACATACGGTTTGTCATGGTCGGGCCATTAGCGGATTTCCGGAGGTGTCAACTGACCGGTCAGGTACTCCCATTCCGTCAGGGAGCGGTAGTAAACCGCCAGCATTTGCAGGTAGGCGCGCTGGGCTTCCAGCAGATCGCGCTGGGTAGCTTTCAGATCGGCCGTGCTGTAAAACCCTTCTTCAAATTTGTAGCGGGCGATCTCCTGGTTTTCTTGCAGCAACGTCAGGTTCTTTTGCGCGCTTTGCACCTGGGCCGCCTGCTGTGCCAGGGCGGTTTGGAGAGTAGCGTGGTGGTGCGCCTGCGCCAGTTCGAACTGTTGCAACGCCAGCCGGGCCTGCTGCTGGGCCACCCGCGCTTCGGCGGCACTGCGGTTGATCTCCCAGCGCTGGAAAAGCGGTACTATCACCGAACCGCCCACCAACCCCACGTTGTACCACTGCGCCTCATCGCTGAAAATATCGAATTCGTTGCGAAACGTCTGACGGCGGTAGCTGCCATAAAGCGATAGCGTCGGCAGGCGCAGCAATTGGGCGTGGCGGCGTGCCAGCTGGGCGCGTTGCAGCTGGCGTTCGTACGCACGGTAAGCCGGGTGTTGTGTGACCTGAAAATCCGCCGTGGTCGTTGCCGCAAGGGCCGTTTCGGTTTCGGCCAACGCAAGCGGCGTTTCGGGCGGCAGCCCCATCCAGAATTTCAGTTGCAGCAGTTGACGGCGGTAGGCCTGTTCGCTTTGCCGGGCGGCATCTTCTGCCGTCAGGGCGGTCGATACCACACGGTTCAGGTCCATCTGTTCTATGGCCCCGTTCTGGTAGCGACTTTCGGCAATGGTACGCAGCGAATCATAGAGCGCGCGGTTCTCCCGCGCAAAGGCCCGCTCCTGCCGTTGTACCAGCGTGAGGCGATACGCTTCGGTGATGGCGCGCAGCACGCCACTGCGTACGGAATCGAGCGAAGCGACGCCGATTTGTAACGCCAGCGCCTGTGCGCGGGCTTCCTGCCAGTGGGCCGGATTGAACAGGCTCAGGTTCGCGTTGATTTCGCCGCTGGCCGTCCAGGGAATTCCCACCGGAATGGTGACGAACGTACCCGGTTCTCCGCCGAAGGCTTCGGCCGGAAATACCTGTACCGGAATTTTGAAATAATGGTCGGCCGAGGCCTTCGCCGCGACTTCAGGCAGCCACTGGGCCAGCGCCCGGTTGCGGGCCAGCTGCGTCCGTTCCAGTTGAAGCTGTTGCTGCTGCAAGGCGGGCTGATGCGCCAGTCCGTACCGCAGGCAGTCGTCGAGCGTGTACAGCGTATCCGGAGCGCGGTTCGCCTCCTGCGCGCGCAGCGGAGCCAAACAGACGAAGACGGTCAGGAAAGTCGCAACAAGAAACCAGCGTCGGTACAGCATGGCCGTGGGGATCAGAGGTCGGCCTCGGGTTCGGATCAAGATAGGAAGCCGATGAGGACGAAACAAACGTAAGGCAGTTTCTTTAGTTTCGCAAGTATCGAACCAATGAAACTAAAAAATTTTAGAGCCGCTCGCGTTCCCGCTTCCACCGTTCGATCAGGTCGGGCATCTGGTTTTCGATCCAACTGTAGAAATGATGGGCCTCTTTCAGGTACTTTCCCACGTCGTCGGTGGCATCGACTCGCAGTTCCAGGGCACGGCCGAACAGGGATTTGAACCGGGCGGTTTCGGCGGCGCTTTTCTGAAACATCTCCATAAAGTTGCTACGCACCCGAAAGTAGGTTTTGCGGTCGCCGGGCAGAGTAACCGCTTCGATAAACATGGCCTGTTGCAACATGCGCGTGCTCAGACTGATGGAGCTTTTGCTGGCCTGAAGTTTCTGGATCAGTGCGTTGAACGACACCTGTTCCTGTTCGGCCACCAGCAGGTATCCGTACAGGCGCCCGGCCATGCGCGTCAGTCCTGCGTTTTCAAACAACAGCCCTGCCTCCTCGGCAAACTTCATTCTCGCTTCTTCGGTCATACACTCGACAAAACTGAAAAATGCCAAACTTTTGGCTAGGATGCAAAAGCAGGACGGCGCAACACGCTAGGCCTCACAGCTCCGTGCGGTACAGGTCCAGGTACTGGTGCAGGCAGGCCTCCCACCCGAAACGGTCGGCACGAGCGCGCAGCCGTTGTGCATACGCCGCACGGTCGTGCCGGACTGAGGACAGTTTCTCGCGGATCAGGGCCGCCATTGCTTCCGGCTCCCACGCCTCGAAATAAAACGCCACGTCCCCACCGATTTCCGGCAGGCTGGTCGCCCGGCTGAGAAATACCGGCAGGCCGGCTTTCATCGCTTCGATGGCGGGCAGCCCGAATCCTTCGGCCAGGGAGGGAAACAACAGCGCCTCGCCGTGCGTGTAGAGCCAATACTTTTCCGAATCGCTGACGGTGCCCGGCAACACCACCCGGTCGCTCAACCCCAGGGCCTCGACTTCCCGGCGCACCTGCGCACCGTAGTCGGTCGCGTGGTTCCCCGCCAGAATCAACCGATGGTCCGGAAAATGCTGCATCATCGGCACCAGCGTATGGAAATTTTTCATCGGCTTGAACACCCCGAGGGCCAGAAAGTAGTTCCGGTCGTCGACAAACGACGGACGGGTTGCTTCGGGATAATCCGTCAGTTCCACCCCGTTGTGGATGGTGTGTACCGGCTTCCCTCGCAGGTGCAGGTGCTCCTCCATCAAGCCTTTGGTATACTCGGAAATGGCCGTGATTACCGCGGCCCGGTCCACGTTTCGCTGGAGTCGCGCCAGGTACTTCGCCGCTTTGGCAGGCGTTTTTTCCAGCAGGAAATGAAGATCGTGCACGGTCAGCATCGCCCGGCTTTTGCCCGAAGGCCGATGCGACGGAAACTGGTGCAGGCTGTGCCATCCGTCGAAGCGACGCGTCCACGCCGGCACGTAGCGGTGCTGCCAGCTGGCCTGTAAGACATCAAAAGGCCCAGCCTCCGCAGGCGGAAAGCCGGGCGGCACCAGTAAGGTAACGTGCAGGTCGGCCGGGGCGGCAGCACGCAGGGCACGCACAAAATTCAGTGAAAACTGCCCGAGTCCGGAATAAAGATCCCTTGTTTTGTACAGGTCGATCAGGAGGTGTTTCATGCACATAAACGGCCGCCCCGGCGGTGCCTCACTCCCCGATCAGTGCGATCAGCTTGTCGGCGGCCTTTTCGATGTCGTCGTAATGGTTCTGCGCAGCCCGTTGCTTGGCCGCAATCAGCCCGCCCCGGTGCACACGCTTGAAATCACCGTACGGAAATTTATAATGTCCTTTGTTCTGGTCGGCCTGATCGGTCTCGATGCCGAGGTACCATTTTCCGAACGCCTCCATCCCTTCGCGATCAATGAACGTATTTTCCTGATCGGTCGACGGCTGATGAGCGCTCCAGTCGCCATGGCCCTTCTCCACCTGTCCCTGCCGAATCAACTGCCTGGCGTGCGCCACGGCCGATTTGTTCACGTTCGTAGCCATTGTAAAAAGTAGTTTGGTTGAAAAACGCTTTTCTGGCTGGTTGTACGGTCCTGATACCCAAGAGGATATCGAGGCATGGGTCAATGTTCCTGATACACCCGGAAGAGGCGTTCGAGGATGCGCATTTTGGTGGAGGTCGGCATGACGCGTCCCAGGCGGGCAAACGAACGGTTCAACAGGCCCGGCACAATCACGCTCCGTTTTTTGAACAGACCGCGGATGGCGATGCGCGCCACTTCGTCGGGCATCATGACCATGATGCGGGCGTGGGCTCCGTGGGCTTTGATGCGCTCCAGCCCCTCTTCGTTGGTCAGCACCGATCCCGGGCAGATGACCGTCGCACTCACCGAGCTCGTTTTCAGTTCCTCCCGCAGCGCCAGCGTAAAGCCGTAAACGAAGTTTTTGGAGCCTGCATACACCGCTTTGTACGGCAGCGGCAGAAAGGCTTCCAGGCTGCTCATGTTCAGCAGGTAAGCTTCCGACTGCGTTTGCAATTCGGGCAGAAACTGGTAGCACATGCCAACCAACGCCTGGTTGTTCAGCCGCATGATGTTTTCGTAGCGTTTCCAGTCGATCCGCTCAAACCGCCCCCCGGTGCCGGTGCCCGCGTTGTTGATCAGCACTTGCAGCGGCACGTCCAGCGACCGATACCACGCCAGCACCCGGCTGGGCGCGTCGGGCTCGGTCAGGTCGATGCCGAAACCGTGGACGGTGAGGTGTGGAAATGCGGCCCGTAGTTCGGCGGTGGCGTCTTCGAGTTCGGAGCCGGGCAGGGCGACCAGCAACAGGTGGAGGCCACGCCGGGCGCATTCGTGGGCCATCGCCAGGCCAATGCCGTGGCTGGCCCCGGTAATCAACGCGAATGAATTCATAAACGCGCGCAAATTAGACAAAAAAAGAGCGCATGACGCGCTCTTGAAAACCGGCCTGGCCTGTTCGGCGGCCGGAGTAAGCTTTCGAGAAAAGACACGCCGTGGGGCGGTGCCGCTTCCCTTCGTTAGTTGTAAGCCGGTTTGTTCAGATCAGGCTTGTCGGTATTGCGATTGGGATTGCTGCCCCGCTTGGCGTCTGGCACAACCTCCCCGCGATCGTCCATAAACTTCTCGCGAATCTCTTCTTCCCGCTCCAGCTCCTGCTGATCGGGCGCCTCTTTCACCGAAGCTTTCGACTTTCCGGCATCCGAAGGGTTGGCTTTGCCAGGTTCCGACGGATTATTGCGTGTGGTTCTTTCCAGTGACATGGTACGTAGGGTTGTATTGACAAAAAAGTATACGAGGCCACGACCAGCGCCGCCTCTGTTAAGGTATACTCCTTTCGTACCCAAAGAGTTGTGAAAAATCCGACGTCGTGCGCGCGGATTGGCTACCGCCCCGCCCCGGCGTTACTGCTGCACGACGACCTGCACGGTGTGTTCGGTTTTGTTGGAGCCCGGCGGTTTGATGTAGCCGCGGAGGGGACTGCAATCGCTGTAGTCGATGCCGTCGGCCACTTTGATGTGGTTCTCGTCGGCCATGCGGTTGTTGGTCGGATCGAAGCCCACCCACCCCAGTTTCGGAATGCGCACTTCTACCCAGGCGTGCATCTGGGCCGAGCCCAGAAAATCCTGCCCCTGATTCAGGTACCCCGACACGTACCGGCACGGAATCTGATTGTGGCGCAACAGGCCCAGCATCAGGTGCGCGTAGTCCTGACAGACGCCCGTGGGCTGCGTCAGCAGATCGGTGGCTTTGGTCTGCGCGGTAGTGGCCCCGGGGGCGTACTCCATCATGCCGTAGACGCCCTGATTCAGCGCGGTGGCAAACTCGAACAGGCCCTGGTGGCCCTGGTACAGAAACGACGGGGGAATTTGATCGGCCGCCAGGTGCGTCAGGTCCGACTGGTGAATGTAGAGGTAATGGTCGACCACAAAGTCGCTCGACTGCCAGATCTTCCGTTCTTCTTCGAGCGGCAGGCTCTCCTCGCCCGTCAGGACGATGCGCTTCTCGTCTTTCGACACCGTGCAGGTCACCTGAAGTTTGAAATCGGAGAAAGGCTGCGCCACCCGGCAATTGAGGGTTTCGAAACCAAACACATTTTTGCTGCGGTACATCGGAATGTCCAGCGAGTTCTCGATTCGCTCGGCGACCACCTGCTGCGTAATGTCGTAACAGGGAATGACTAGAAAAGAAAATAATGCCTCTTGCACCACCTGGTCGTAGTGGTTTTCGGCCTCGTAACTGATGTGGTAAGTGACCATTAAAAAGTCAGGTATTGTTGTTCAAGTTGTGCTCCGATTGCGACCAGCTCATCGATAAGATGATCGAAAAAAGAGGAGCCTTCATTCAGAATCTCTTTCACCGTCAGAAAGCTGATTTTAGAGGCCAGCTTCCCGGCACTAAATTCCACCGACTCGGGCACGATGGGCCGGTTGCCGCTGATGATTTCCAGGTCGAAGCGAATCCGCTCCAGGTTGTAGAGCACCGACTTGGGCGATTTGCGGTTCAGCACCAGAAAGTCGTAGGCTTTTTCCTGGTTGGGCGTGGTGCCGTAATAGTGGCGGCTCATGTCCAGGCTCCCCGCGCTGCGCAACAGGGCCGTCCAGTGCTGCCCGTTCATCGACTCGGCAATGGTGCCCTGCGTTTTGCTGGCGTCGTTCAGTTTCGAGCGTAAAATCTGGGTGATCTGCAACGCCCGCTCCAGGTGGGTCCCCGCCCGGAACATCGACCACACTTCGTTGCGCAGCAGCGTACTGTCGGCCACGCCTTTGATCAGCATGGTCGTGTCCATCGTGCTTTTGCAGAATTCGTACGGCCCTTTCCGCGAAATGCGCTCTTTTGTGTACGTATTGACGTCGTGGTAATAGCGGTTGACGCTCTCCCACAACTCGGTCGTGATGTGGTCGCGTACGCCCCGTGCGTTTTCGCGCACCGCCCCCACGTAGTTGAGAATGGAGGCCGGGTTATTCGGCTCCAGCGTCAGGAAGAAAATGACCCGGTCGGCCGAACGCGTGTCGCTGTACGCATTGAAACTCGCGGTCGCGTAGGCCATGTACAGCATGGACTCCAGCATGAGCGATTTATCCGGAGAGCCGGGCGTATCGGACGAAGAAAGGTACTGTGCGTTGATATAGCGAGACAGGTGTTCAATTCTTTCTACATAGCGCCCCATCCAGAAGAGGCTATTTGCGGTTCGTGCAAGCATGCGTTAACGTAATGGGAAGTGATTGGGTTGGCAGTTGCAGGTTGGGAAAGTTAAGCGTTGAAAGCGGTTATTGGCGAAAACATTGTGTTGCAAGTTAGGAGTTCAGGAGCGATTGCGTTGTCCGGTTGCAGGGTTGTACGGTGCATCAGGTCCTTTTTAAGGGAAGCATTCCGACTTCTCCACAAGGGCCGTAGCGTTCACGTCGAACTTCCCGCCGGGGCAGGATGCGCGTACAGCGCGCGGAAAACGCCCCTCTGCCCCATTCAAGAGTGCACGGGCGCCTTCCAAGGTTATCTCCCGCGCGACGCCGCTCCCTCCTTCAGCTTCTTAGTCCTGCAACACCCAGGTGTCTTTGGAGCCGCCGCCCTGCGAGGAGTTGACCACCAATTCGCCCCGCCGCAAGGCTACGCGCGTCAGGCCGCCTTTGCAAACGTACTCTTTGTTGAGGCCCGTCAGCGAAAACGTGCGCAGGTCGATGTGGCGCGGCTCGAACCCACCGCTCTCCTCGATGAAGGTAGCGTGGGTCGACAGCGACATGACCGGCTGCGCGATGTACTTACGCCGCTGAGCCTTAACGATCTCCCGGAATTTCTCGCGTTCTTCGGCCGGTGCCCGGGAGCCGATAAAGATACCGTACCCGCCCGACTCGTCCACCGGTTTCACCACCAACTTGTCCAGGTTTTCCATCACGTACTTAAAGTCGTCCTCCCGGTCGCAACGGTAGGTCGTCACGTTTTTCAGGATCGGCTCTTCGGCCAGGTAGTAGCGGATAATTTCGGGGACGTAGGTGTAGACCGCTTTGTCGTCGGCGACGCCCGTGCCCGGTGCGTTGGCCAGCACCACGTTGCCTTCGCGGTAAGCCGCCATCAGGCCGGGAATGCCCAGCACGGAATCGGGGCGGAACACCAGCGGATCGATAAAGACGTCGTCGATGCGGCGGTAAATCACGTCGACCTTCTGCGGCCCGTGGATCGTCTTCATATAGACGAAGTTCTTGTCCACAAACAGGTCGCGCCCTTCTACCAGTTGCATGCCCATCAGCATGGCCAGCAGCGAGTGTTCGTAATACGCCGAGTTATACACGCCCGGCGTCAGCACCACGCAGACGGGCTCTTCCACCCCCTGCGGCGCGACACTCTTCAGCACCTGCGAGAGGGCCTCCGAATAGTCGACCACCGGTTGCACGGCGCTTTCGAAAAACAGGTTCGACAGGATGCGCTTGGTCGCCATGCGGTTCGACAGCACGTAGCTCACCCCCGACGGCACGCGAATGTTATCCTCCAGCACGTAGTACTCGCCGTCGCTGTGCCGAATCACGTCCGTCCCCGAAATGTGCGCGTACACGCCGCCGTAGGGCACGAAATCGACCATCTCTTTGGAGTAGTTCTTCGAAGAAAAGATGAGTTCTTTCGGAACGATGTCGTCCTTCAGAATTTTCTTTTCGTTGTAAATGTCCTGCAAAAACAGGTTCAATGCCCGGTTCCGTTGAATCAACCCCTTTTCGATGTGCTCCCACTCTTTCGCCGGAATGACGCGCGGAAACAGATCGAACGGAAAAATCCGCTCCACGCCTTGTGCCTTGTCGGAATAGACGTTGAAGGTAATGCCCTGATCGAACGACGACTTTTTGGCGTATTCGTTCAGATCACGAAATTCCTGTAACGAGAACTGCGACAGGTGGTTAAACACCCGCTCGTAGTGCTTTTTGATTTTCCGGTCCGGCGAAAAAACTTCGTCCAACTGCCCATTGACCTGCGGGTAGTTAGCAAAGGCAACATCTAGATTGGCTTCTTGTAACATGTTGAGATGATAAGATCGAAGAACTAGGGTGGCGGGTGGCAGCGTCGATGCAGGTTCGTGGTGAAGCTACATCCCAAGCGAGAATATTAAAATATATTTTCGCAAAAATTTACTTAGACCAAACAAAATTTTAAAAGAGTTGGTCGGATCTCCCAGCATTCTTACCGATTTGTGGAAAACTCGATACGTTTCGATGACAGAGCTATGTTATCATCCCGGTTTTCCCACCACGACGCTACGGGAAAACAGAAGGCCAGCAACGCCGTGCATACTCAAGGCGACCGCCCGACCACGAATGCAACGGTGCAGACGCACCGGTGCCCGGGCACACCACGCAATGGACATGATTACCTGCGAGGGCTGCATTTCCGGAAACCGCAGCCACGGCGAAAAATCGGCCACCCGGCACATGCCTTATTGCGTATGCGCCGGGTGGCCGCCTAGGCCTTACTGCGCCGCCGGAATACGGAGTTTTTGTCCGGGATAGATCTTATCGGGGTCTTTCAACATGGGTTTGTTGGCATCGAAAATCTTCATGTAGGCATTGGCGTTGCCGTAGTATTGCTTGGCAATTTTGCTCAGCGTGTCGCCCTTTTCGACGGTATAGAACTGCGCTTCCGGTTCGGGCGGAGTCGCCACGGTCATTTGGTCATCGACCTGGGCAATGCCGTCCAGGTTGCCGACGGCCAGCACTACCCGCTCTTTCGTGGCCTGATCTTTGGCCTCGCCTTTTACAGTGGCTTTTTCGCCATCGACCGTGATGGCCAGTCCGTTGACTTCCAGCCCGAATTTCCGGACGTAGTTGGCGGCGACCTGCGCCTTGACGGCGTTTTCGTTGGCTTCTTTGGCTTCGGCCTCGAGTTTGGCTTTGGCTTCTTCTTTTTCTTTCGAGCCGAAAATCTTCTCTCCGGCGTCTTTAATGAAGCTGAATAATCCCATGGAATGCAGTTGGTTTAAGTGAATGAATGTGCAGATGCTACACGGTCTGCCTCTAAGGGTACGCACAAGCCGGGGTGCAGGTTCGGGCAACGGGGGCCTCTGCTTCGACAAACGTCAGAATTCTGTATGTTCAGGGATTCGCTGAACCTCTGTTATCTAACGCGTTTCGTATGCTTCTGCGCCGTACATGTGTACTGTTGATGCTGGGCTTGCTGGCGGCCACTGCGACTACTGCACCACGACCCGCCGCATCAGCCCGCCCTCCGGTGTCTGTAGCCGACTGACGTAAATGCCCGCGGGCAGCGCCTGTACTGCAAGCTGCACCTGCGCCGCCTGTGTTTCTCCCTCGTAAAGCACCCTGACCTGCGCGCCCCGGGCGTCGTACAACACCAGCGAAACCGGCATGCGGTGCGGCAGGGTAAAAGAAAAGCGGAGTTGATCGGTCGCCGGATTCGGCACGGCCGTGAGTTGCCCGAGGTCGGCACGTAGCTCCTCAGCAGCCGTGGGCACACCGTAAAGCACTTCGTACAGGCGACGGCCCACGGCAAAGGCATCGACCCCGCCGTCGTTCGCCAGCACCGCCATCGTCAGTTGCTCTGCCGGGGCGTACTGCAAAAGGGCCCGGTAGCCCGGTGAGGTGCCGCCGTGCCCCACGAAATAGGCATTTCCCCGGTTGATCCGCTCGTCGCTGATGATGCCGTAGCCCATGCGACGCCCCACCGCATCGGCCGAGTCGGCAATGGGAATGGACTGCAACATGGTATCCAGCACCGCCCGCGACGTGACCTGTCCGCTGTAAAGGCTTGCCCCCCAGGTCAGCAGATCGTCGACACTCGACACGATTCCGCCCGCCATGTAAGCCGCCGAGACCACGCCTGTGAACGGCAGGCGCGAAATGTTGGTAATGGTGTCGGGATAGGTAGGCTGTTGGGTGTACCGGAACACCAGATTGAGCGGGCTGAGGTTGTCGTGCGGTGCCGCCAGGTAGCCCCGCCCGCCGATGGCTTCGGTCGTAGCGTAGTACGTATGCACCAGCCCGAGGGGTTCGAAGTAGCGCGAGCGGTACAAGTCGGCGGCAGACTGGCCGGTGACTTGCTCGGCAATCAGGCCCAGAATCGTGTAGTTGGTGCTGGAATAGAGGTAGCGCACACCGACTTCGTACGTTTTCTTCGCGTAGGTCAGTGCCTCTTCAGGTTGCCAGAAACGGCTCGGCTGCGCCGCGATTGCCACCTGAAAGTTGGTTTCGGCCACGTAGTCGGAAAAGCCCGAACGGTGCGCCAGGAGTTGCCGGAGGGTCACCGCACCGCTCAATTGGTCGTTGATCGCCCGCAGGTCCAGGTACGTGCCGGCCGAATCGTCCAGACTGAATTTGCCTTCTTCGGCCAGTTCGAGAATCAGGGTGGCCGTAAAGGTTTTGGTGATGCTGTAGAGGTGCGACAGGGTATCGACGGTGAAGGGCGTGCCGCCCGGCAACAGGTTGTTCTGTGCGTCGACGTTCCGCGCCGCGTAGCCCGTTTCGCCGTGCCACCGGGTGCCGTCGCTGGTCTGAAGCGCCACGGCCATTCCGCCGACGTAGTGGTGTTGAAAACTATCCAGTACGGCCTGGAGGCGGCTTTGCAGCGCGGGCGTAAGGGTCTGACTGTGCGCTCCAGAGGCGAGCATCAGGCACGCGTACAGCCAGGCAAGAAGGCGGGTAAAGCGGTGTTTCATCGGACGAGGGAGTAAGGAACCGGGGGTAAACGCCGGCGGCGCAGTTGCCCCTAAAGGTGAGCAATCGCCCGGTAAATTCCTCACGCCCCCACGGGTTTCCGCCTTCGTTTTTGGAAGAGCGGCCTACCGGATCACCAGTTTTCGGGAGAAGCTCCCCGCGGCGGTCTGCAACCGGACTACATACGTACCCGCCGACAGCCCGACGGTCGAAAACTGTTGTTCCGTCGCCGAGTGCACCATGCCCCGAAACAGCGTCTTGACGCGCACACCCCGCAGGTCGTACACCTCCAGTTGCACCGGCATCGGGTGCGCCGGCGTGAACTGCCACGTCACGTGGTCGGTCGCCGGATTGGGGAAGAACTGCATCGCACCCGACCCCGACAGGTCGGCCGCGTCCAGCGCCGTCACCAGGTCGGCGGGCAGCACTTCGAACAGCCGGCGCGCCACTTCGAACGGATCGCCACCGCCGTAGTTCGACATCACCGCCAGGGTAATTCTTTTGTCAGGTTGGTAGCCCAACAGCGCGCGATAGCCGGGGGCCGCGCCGCCGTGTCCGTAAAAAAATTCGTGGTCGTTGATGCGCTGGTCGGCCGTGATGCCGTACCCCAGGTAGTCGCCGCCGGCATTGATGGCGTCGTAGAGCGAGTTCACCATCGTGTCGAGCACGGCCTGCGACGTGGCCCGCCCCCCGTAGAGGGCCGCCCCCCACGCGGCCATGTCGCGTGCGGTGGACACCATCGCTCCACCCGTATAGGCCGCCGACGCCACCCCTTCGAACGGCAGGCGCGAAATGTTGGTCACCGTATCGGGAAAGAGCGGCTGTTGGGTAAGTTGAAAGATGGGGTTGAACTGCGACACGTTTTCGTGCGGCGCCGCCAGCTTGCCCCGGTTGCCGCGCGGTTCGGTAGCAGCAAAGTACATGGACGACAGGCCCAGCGGTTCGAAAAAGCGCGTCCGGTAAAGTTCGGCGGCCGGCGTCTGGGTCACCGCTTCGGCCAGCATACCCAGGAGGATGTAGTTCGTGCTCGAATACTTGCGCCGTGCTCCCACTTCGTCGATCTTCCGGGCGGTCGCCACGATTTCTTCCGGTTCCCAGTTCCGGGTGGGTTGCGCCGCGGTCAGCGCCAGAAATTCCTGCTCAAACACGTAATCGGAAAAGCCCGACTGGTGCGACAGCAACTGCCGGATAGTCACCGCGCCACTCAACTGCGGGTTGATCGTCCGGAGCGGCAGGTAGGTGCCGATCGAGTCGCCCAGGTGGAAATAGCCCTCTTCGGCCAGTTCGAGGATCAGCGCGGCGGTGAAGGTTTTCGTGACGCTGTACATCCGCGCCAGCGTATCGGGTGCGAACGGCGTGCCGCCCGGCAACAGGTTGTTCTGGGCATCGATGTTCCGTGCCGCGAAGCCCGTCGCTCCTTCCCACTGCCCTACCCCTTCGATCCGCACCGCGGCCGAAATGCCGCCGATGTACGGGTTTGCGGGGTTACGTTGAAAACTGTCGAGCACCGCCTGAAGCCGCGTCTGCACCGCGGAGGGAAGCGTTTGCGCCGAGCCGATGTCCACACGTATGCCGAACAGCACCCCGGCCAGCAAGGCGTTCCGCCAAAAAGATCGTAGCATGTTGAAAGAAGTAAAACCTCACTCATAACCCACAGACACTGAGAAAGTTCCTCTTGAAACAATACAAAAACGCCGTCTTGCTGACGTTGACCCGCCGGTGCTGTACCAAAGGCCAGGCGGCACCCGGTTGTGGCCGCAGTCTTTACATTCCGGTCGTTTTGGTGCACCTTTAGGTTTGATCTGAACCTTACCTCCTTCGTTCCCTTGAAAAAGACTTTTTTTCTCCTGATCCTGAGCGCCCTGTCCTTTTGCACCGCCCAGGCCCAATCTGCCCGTCCGCCGTACCTGACCGACACGCCCTCGCGCTGGGTCGATTCGGTGTTCAACAGCCTCACCCCCGACGAGCGCATCGCGCAATTGATTATGGTGGCGGCGTACTCGAACCGCGATGAGGCGCATGCGCAGGAGATTGAAAAGCTGGTTACCGAGCAGAAGATCGGCGGGCTGGTCTTTTTCCAGGGAGGTCCGGTGCGGCAGGCGGCCCTGACGAACCGCTACCAGGCGAAGGCCGACGTGCCGCTGCTGGTCGCCATCGACGGGGAATGGGGTCTCGGAATGCGCCTGGACAGCACGATCCGCTTTCCGTACCAGATGACGCTCGGCGCACTGGCCGACGACAGCCTGATTTACCAGATGGGGCGGGAAGTGGCCCGCGAAGCACGGCGCATGGGCATCCACGTCAACTTTGCGCCCGTCGCCGACGTGAACAACAACCCCAACAACCCGGTGATCAACTACCGTTCGTTCGGCTCCGACCGCGAAAACGTAGCGCAGAAAAGCATTGCATACATGCGCGGAATGCAGGACGGCGGGCTGCTGACCACGGCCAAGCACTTCCCCGGCCACGGCGACACGGGTACCGACTCGCACTACGCCCTGCCCGTCATCACCCACGACCGCCAGCGGCTCGATTCCCTCGAACTGTATCCGTTCCGGAAACTGATCGACGCCGGCCTGAGCGGCATGATGGTGGCGCACCTCAGCATTCCGCAGCTCGACTCGACGAAAGACCTCGCCTCGACCCTCTCGAAACCCATCGTGACCGATCTGTTGCGCGAGGAATTGGGATTCGACGGGCTGATCTACACCGACGCGATGAACATGAAGGCGGTGGCCGACCACTACCCGCCCGGCGTGGCCGACGCGATGGCGCTCTACGCGGGCAACGACCTGCTGGAGTTCACGCAGGATGTGCCCAAGGCCATTGCCGAGGTCAAGAAGCTGATTCGGCAGGGGAAAATCCGCCAGCGCGACCTGGACGCTCGCTGTAAAAAAGTGCTGGCTGCGAAGGAGTGGCTCGGCCTGAACCGCTACCAGCCCGTGGTGCTCGACAGTCTGGTGCACGACCTGAACCCCGGCGCCGCCCAGCTCCTCAACCAGCGGCTGTTCGAAAGCGCGGTCACCACCCTGCGCAACGCCGATCGGCTGTTGCCCCTGCAACGCCTCGATACGCTGCGCATCGCCACGGTATCCATCGGTTCCGACACGGTGACGGCGTTTCAGAAAATGCTCGACAATTACACGGGCATGTCGCACTACACCCTGCCGGTGAAGCCTTCACAGGCCGACATCGACCGCCTGAAAACCATTCTGCCTGCCTTCAACCTCGTGATTCTGGGGGTACACGTACCGAGCGTCCGCCCGACGCGCAACTACCAGATTACGCCGGAACTGCAAGCCGCCGTCGAGGCCCTGACCGGGGTCAGCCAAACGGTGGTCTGTTACTTCGGGAATGCCTACACCCTGCCGCAATTTCGGCTGGAACCCGCGCAGGCGCTGTTGCTGACCTACCAGGACCATCCGCTGGCGGAAGAAGCCGCCGCGCAGGCCGTATTCGGGGGCATTGCGACCAACGGACGCCTGCCCGTCCCGGTCGGCGACCAGTTTTCGCTGAAAGAAGGGTTACGCCTGGAAAGCCTCAACCGTTTCCACTACACCCTGCCCGAAGCAGTGGGCATCGACTCCGAGTACCTGACGCGCCGCATCGACTCGCTCGTCCACCTCGCCATCGATTCGGGGGCCACACCGGGGGCGGAAGTGCTGCTGGCCAAAGACGGGAACGTGTTTTTCCGGAAGTCGTACGGCTACCACACCTACGACGAAAAGATTCCGGTGCAGGACGACGACATCTACGATTTTGCGTCGGTGACCAAGATCAGCGCCTCGCTGCCTGCCCTGATGCGGATGACCGACGAGGGCAAATTCGACGTGGACAAGACCCCCGCCGACTACTTCAGCGAGTACCGCCGCTCGAACAAAAAGGACATCACCTTTCGGGAGATTCTGGCCCACCAGGGACGCCTCACGGCCTGGGTACCCTTCTGGAAAAGTCTGGTGCGGCGCAACGGCAAGCTTAAGAACACGCTCAAAAAAGACGGTTCCCTCAAATCGCGTTACTTCTCGGCCGACTCGTCCGACAAATATCCCGTCCGCATCACCGACGACCTCTACCTGCACAAAAAGTACCGCAAGCGCATCTACCGGTCGATTCGCGACACGCCCCTTCTGTCCGAAACCAAGTACGTCTACAGCGACCTGTCTTACTACCTCTACCCGATTCTGACCGAGTGTCTGGAAGGGCAGCAATTTGAGGATTACCTGAAACAGAAATTTTACCAACCGCTGGGCGCGACCACGCTGACTTACAACGCCTACCGTCACTTTCCGATGGACCGCATCGTGCCGACCGAATACGATTCCCTGTTCCGCCACACGCAGATTCAGGGGACAGTGCACGACGAAGGGGCCGCGCTGCTGTCGGGCCTCTCGGGACACGCCGGGCTGTTCGGCAGCGCCAACGACCTCGCCAAACTGATGCAGATGTACCTGAACGGCGGTACCTACGGCGGCCGACGTTACCTGAATGAAGCGACCCTCAAGGAATTTGCCCGGTGCCAGTTCTGCGACCAGGGGAACCGCCGCGCCATCGGGTTCGACAAGCAAAGCCTCCATCCGTCGATGAACGGCCCTGCCCCGCTGAGCGCCAGCATGGACAGCTTCGGCCACTCGGGCTTTACCGGCACGTTCACCTGGGCCGACCCGACCAACGGCCTCCTCTACGTCTTCTTCTCCAACCGGGTCTACCCCACCCGCGAGAACCCGAAACTCAGTAACATGAACATCCGCACGGGCGTGATGCAAATCGCCTACGAGGCGCTGGAACGCGAAAAAATGAGCATGGTGGAGGAATAAATAGGTAACTGTCATTTTAAATCCTCTTATGAACCCCACAGAAATCTCTTCGCTACTCAAAGAGATTTGTGAATCATTAAATTGCCCAATTTGGCTAACAGGTAATCTCTACTGGTTTTTGATAGTGGGATTGCTTTGTGGTTCGTTAAAAGTTTCCTGGAGCGTTGTCCAGAAAATAGCGCTTTGGCGTAATCGGAAAATTCTCAATCGGGATTTACATCCTTACTATACGCCTGGTGATGTAGATAATGCCACACGTTACTTCATTGCGACAAAGTACCAGAAAGTATCACCTTCAGAAGATGAAGAACCCGGCAGAAAACACATTGCATCTGCCAAAGAAAAGTTGATCCCACTCTTCCTAAAAAAGGCTTTTCAAAGTAAGGAAGATGCAAAGTACTACTTGATCCTGGCCGACACAGGTATGGGAAAAAGTACATTTCTAATCAATCTTTACTTGGCTTATAAAAACCAGTGGCACAGCCCTCTTGCTGTTCCAAAATTCAGAATCAAACTCTTGCCTTTAGGGCAACCAGAGATAGTAAAAAGGATCAGTGAAATTTCTGACAAGGAACACACTATTCTACTACTAGACGCTTTTGACGAAGACGTAGAAGCTATCAAAGATTATAGGGCAAGATTAAATGAATTGCTGGCGCATGCAAATCCATTCCGCATCATCGTGCTCACGTGCCGGACGCAGTTTTTCCCGTCTCAAAAAGAAGAACCCCACGAAACAGGTTACTTCTCGGCAGGGGAACATGGAGAGTACAAGTTTCAAAAGCTATATATATCGATTTTCGACAACAAAGACATCACTAAATATCTACACAAGCGCTTCAATGTTTTGCATGTTAAGGAGCGAAAGCTTGCAAAAAAGATTGTAATTCAAAGCTCTACTTTGTTGGTACGCCCCATGTTGCTTAGCCATATCAAAGAGCTTGTAGTTTCGGAACAGAGCTACGAATTTTCATTTCAAGTTTACGCGGAATTGATTGAGCGGTGGCTGGTACGCGAGTCCAGAAAACCAGGCATACGTCAAAAATATGGGAGTGAAAGTAGATTCAAAGAGATACTGCACGACTTTTCATTAAAATTGGCAACAAATCTCTACTCGAATCGGGATGAAAGAGGCGGGTATTTCATTAGCAATGATGAGCCTTTTCAAGAAGATGTCCTAAGCCTATCCGATATAGAAAGTGAGTACATAAGTCTAACAGAACAAGTAGGAAAGACGCAATCGCTTCTTAATCGCAATGCCGCAGGAGAGTATAAGTTCGCCCACAAATCTATCCTTGAGTTCTTCCTGGCAAAGAAATTCGCTAAAGATCAGGAATTTGCATTAGAATTCAACTTTACAGGAATGGATACGGCACTGCGTTTTTGTAAGGAAATGCTATTAGAAGATTTAAGGAATACAGACGGAGAATATACAGGAGCAACAAGTCATAAACTCAACAAGCTGTCGCAATTAGACTTGCCCCAACTAGACAGCGTTTCTACAATACAGATAAACACGTTTTCCAGCATCAATCTGGCAAGGTTAAGAGTCATCCCCAAACTACACCAAATAACCATCCTAAATAAGTCGACACCGATTTTGTATCACTTATATTATTCACTCTATTTACATGTTCCTCAAGACCTACAATCCCTGCATGATTCTTTTAAGATGAAGGAATTAAGAGAGCACATAGATCTTCGTGATTTGCGACATTTCTTAGAATCGCTTGGGATGAAAGAACTGCGAAAACGATTGGAGTTTCAAACACCGCAACAATTACAAGTCATCAAAGAGCTAGTAGAATCGCTAGATCCACAAGAAATTACGGATATAGAGCAGTCAAGAGCGGTAATACATGAATCATTGATCAGGAGAGATGGTGAAGTAATCGAGCAATTGCAAATAGCAAATGAATTCGTCAGAGAACTCTGTTTGCTAGAAACCAGATTGCCAAACCATGTAATCTATTATTAGGTGGCGTAAAGCGCGCGCCATACGTCGATGTTGACCAGGCTGCTGCCGTTTCGTACGCCTTTGAAGTTATCCAAGGGGACCAGGTCAACGCCATACTCCTGTAAAAAGCCAGTGGGCACACGGCTTTTATTGAGGGGCTGGAAGATGTAGTCGAGGCGCGTGCGCAGCGCGTCAGGGGTAGATTGGGCACAGAGAGTCCCGGCGATCAGGTAGCTGATCGCTAACCAGCGAAACATGTTCATGGTAGGAAGTAGTGGGGTTAGAGAAAAGGAAAAGTGGAAGAAATCAGAAAAGGCGTATATCGAAACGACCCTGGGTACCACGAATCGTATCACAGCCCGGACGGGCTAATACAAACTCGAAGGTTCCGGCGATCACTTTGGCTTCCAAATCGAAGCGAGTGATGGTTAACTTACCTTCGTGATAGACAGTACTATCCTGATCATACGAACAATCCATAGGTAAATAGCTTACTGACTGACGAGATGGATTATTCAACCGGTAAACACCTTCAGAATAGATACTGTCTGAATAAATCGATAAAGCGGACTCGTTTTCACCTTCCCTTCGATAAGCGCTTATATTAAAAGTACCATCAAATTGGTACGAGGCAATAAGATTACCTTGACCAAATCGGCCAGAAGAGCCTTTAGGTTGCCACACTTCGCCATTGAGCAAGACGCCGAAACTGTGACGGCCTTCTTGCGTGGCAGCGGGCAGTTCTTCTTTCGGAGAAGGTTCCTTTTTAAACCAATCGCACCCGCTGAACAGGAGCAGACTTAGTAGCACGATACAAGAGGGAAAGCGAGACATAGCTTAAATCGAAAGAGATGATTGATGAAATTTAGGCGATACTTTTCACCAATTACTAAATTGTTTAATTGGTGAACAATAGCTCATCTAAAAATATCCACTCTTCATAGACAAATGGCAAGTTTGACATTCGTTTGGTAATGCACCAGCCATGTAATCATCATTTCCGCAACTAGTGCGCTAGCCAGAGGTAGAAAACATGAATATTTATTGACTTAGCTAGCGAGAAAAACTTCAACTAGCGGCCTGATTTGTAAGAGAAATATTACGGTAGATCTGTATCAAGGGTCTTTAACATAGAGGCCCTTACATAACAACTATATGGGTTTACATACTTGACAAGGGGCGAACGTCACGAACTCACCGTCACTGAGTCAATTATAAAAAGAGGTGCGGTGAAAGCTGCTGAATCAGGACGAAACTGGCAGCGGCCGGGACGCATTGTGGATGACCAAGGCTACAGCCACCGTGGCACGGCAGTAAGAAGTTACTCCGTTCTCTGCGCCGACGCGGGCTTCGCTATACCAAATTCCCCATCGTAGCACTGAACATAGAGGTGGACCTTGTGACAAAGAGCTTTACAAACTACGCAACCGTCATCCTAATCGCAGCCATCAAATTCTTCGCTTAGTTTGCATACACGCCCTAGTGTTCCTACTCTGTTTTCAAACACAATGTGAACATCCGGACGGGTGTTATGTAGATCGCGAGATCGTAAAAAGCGAGAAATACTCCTCAACGGTTTCGTATATATGAAATGGCGAGCTTTTACTCGACAGGAACACATATTCCTTGCTACAAACCGTCTTCTTTGTTCAAATTGGTATTTGTTTTTTATCCCTTAATTCACTCAATTCATTTCGGTATTCAGAAAGTTTTCCATTGAATTCTCCAATCGTATTTACATCTTTGATCTTATCATAGTATTTTATTTTTCTAATTACTTTTCTTAAATCGAAACACCAATAAATTGTCATCAAAGGATTTATCCATAATTCGCTTCCCGTGGTCCTTATTGTTCGATGCTGATTTCCATACTCACCTTCTAATGCACTTACGATTGAATTTGAAACGATACTTTCTTTTCCACTCATCTTTTCATTTGCGAATCTAACAGCTTCGATATATTTATGGGCCTCTTCCATTTCTTTTGTGAGCTGGAACATCCCCAAGTATCCTCCTTCTTTCGCTAGTTGAGCAACATTCTCTAAAAATCTGAAATGAGAAACTCCATGAAAATGGTCAATTCCAAATCCAACACTTAAAAGAAATTGCTTTTTTATTCCACTTCTGTAAACCGCTGCCATTGAACAAACATCTTCTTGTGGTGTTCCTAAGCCGTCTTCATCTCCAAACATCAAACTGTCGGTTCCTCCGTCAACTAATAGAACAGTATCTATTTCATGCTTTTTGATTAGATATGTATAAGCGTTTTTCAGAGGAACTACACCAGTGTTTTCAAATCCATAGATTTCTACATTTTCACCTTGTAACCCAAACCACAACTTTAAATACCTTTCTGGGAAGTAATTTCTACCCGATACGTCACTGTCTCCGCTTCTTATTTTATAGCAAAATGGAAAGACTTGCTCAGAGGTTGTTTCTATCAACCACGTAAACGAAAGGTTGGCAAGTATTACTTTTTTGCCCTGTTTTTTTAAATTGAAATACAAAGGAATTCCACCAAATATATCAAATCCCCCTCCTGCACCTGCAAGCAAAATAGATTTACTTTCTTTTAACTCTTCGAAAATTGGTATTTGATTTATTGAGTAGCTCATGTATTTGATATACTGTTTTTTACAGATGGCATGCAACCGTCTCGGCTATGGGTAGTTGCGTGGGTTAGCACTAAACTTGGCAAGCATACACCAAACTAAGAATCCTTGCGGATTTTCAGAAAAATGCGAGGACAAGCAATTACTTATAGCTATTGTTGTACATTCGTTTTTCTATTTCTATTATTTCGTTGATAAATGCATTGACATGCAACTCTTTTAACTCCGCATATAGTTTTTTATCCTGATTTGCTTTTTCAGCCAATTGGTATTTCATTTCCTGATATTTTATTCTAGCCAAATCATTTTTTCTCAAATAATTCCGCATTAGAACATGTCTTTCCAATGCTTCGCTGTTAGATGGACAAACATAAAGATGATGTGAAATTGAGTCCAAAATACTGTTCAACAAGCGCCCATTTCGCTTAAATACTTCTCGATTTTCAATTCCTTGATTTCCGTTATGATAATAACCGATTCCAATTAGTTTAGATTTAATTCCTTCAAATTCCATTGTCGTTTTGTGGACAACGTCAATATCAATAATTGGTTTTGAGTCCAATTCGGGGATTGATGTACTTCCAACGTGTTCGATTTGGTATTCAAGCCCCTTTAGTCCCTTGTCAAGTTCACGTTTTAATTCCGCAAAATGTTGAACCCAATGTGATGTATATTTTTTTATTAACATTCGTCTCTTAAATGGCGCACTACGTATGCGTAACACATAGTGGCGTTATGTCTTCAATGGCTTCTTACCGTTAATCTGACCGATTGATCTAAAAAGGCTTCCTCTATCCGCTTGTATACGCATATTACCTAAAAAACTCAACGATCATTATGGTGCCGACATCTTTCCCAGACACCACTTAACATAAGTAGATATTTTTATAGGACAAATTGCGCCTTGTAAGGCATAACTGCACGATGTGGATTGGTTGACGTTTTCTGGCGTAGGGACTATATCAACCAAGTAGCGAGGGGGAGCACAGAGCGCACTGGAGTGAGAAAGTAGGGTATTCGCCCCAAGGACAGTAAGCTACTTTTATTTCAAATAGGTATTGGCATCGACGAGTTCGCAGGCCGAGTCATCTCTAAAAATGCTTTTTAAGGAGTCGATGTGGCCCACCCCGATGATAATCGAAATCCGCTCCGCGTCTTTTTTCAGTTGCTTGGTTACGATGTTCGAGTGGATTTTATAGTCTCGGTTTTTGAAGACCGAAATCAGCGCTGCGCCGATGTAGCCCTGCCACAGTTACGCGCCCCCTCTACAAAATCGCGCTAACCACCTGTGGTCATCTGCTTTCTCATTTCCCTCGTAGATTGCCGTATGAAATCAGTTTACCTCGTTCTGTTGGGCCTGCTTTCGTCGGGCCTCTGGGCGCAGTCGCTTACGTTGACGCAACCGGTGCGGCTGCTGGCACTGGGCGATAGTTACACGATTGGTGAGAGCGTGGCGGAAGAGGCGCGATGGCCCCACCAGCTGGCCGATTCGCTGAAGGCGGCCGGCGTAACGGTCGAGTACCGGCGGATCATTGCCAAGACGGGCTGGCGCACCGACCAACTGCGCGACGCGGTGGCGGGTCAGGGACTGGACGAAGCCGGCTACAACCTGGTAGGGCTGCTGATCGGCGTCAACAACCAGTACCAGGGGCGGTCCGTCGACACCTACGCGCAGGAGTTTCGGCAGTTGCTGGATTCGGCGCTGGCCTACGTCGGCGGACGGAAGGAGCGCGTGTTTGTCGTGTCGATTCCCGATTACGCCTACACGCCGTTTGGGCAGACGCGGAATCCGTCGAAAATCTCCGCCGAACTGGATGGCTTCAACGCCGTGAACCGGCAGATTGCGGCCGAGTACGGAGTGACTCGCTTCGACATTACGCCCCTCTCGCGCGAAGGGCTGCAACGCCCCGAGCTGGTGGCGGCAGATGGGTTACATCCGTCGGGCGTGCAGTATCAGGAATGGGTCCACCTGATGATGGAGACGTTTCGGAGCGTGATTTCTTCTTCGCCCGTCCGCGAACCGCGGGGTTTTCTGCTGTACCCGAATCCGTTTCATAAAACCTTGTACTGGCAAAGTGATCGGGTGTTGCCGGGCGGGACGCTGTCGCTCTACGCAGCGGACGGGCAACCGGTGTGGCAGCATCCGCTTCAGCCGGTGTTGTCGGTGCAGTCGCTGCCGGCGGGCGTGTACGCGGGACTGGTACGCAACCACCGCCAGGAACTGATCTACCGCACCACGCTGGTCGTTCGGTAAGGGCCGCGCGGGCCTAAAAAAAGGGACAGATTCGTGCAAACCCGTCCCCAAGATCAGTAGGTCACAAATGCTTTACAGCGCCGCTTCGTCGAGTTCGCCGGTACGGATGCGCACCGTTTGCTCAACGTCGTAGATGAAGATTTTGCCGTCGCCGACTTCGCCGGTACGGGCGGCTCTCAGGATACAATCCACCACCGCGTCTACTTTTTCGGCCGGCACCACGATTTCCAGCATCAGCCGCGGAATCGAGCCCATGTCGTAGTACGCACCCCGGTAAAAACCGCCGGGCGTTTTCTCTTTCCCCACCCCTTTCACCTCAAAGAAGGTAAAGTAGTCGATGTCGATGCGGTGGAGTGCTTCTTTGACGTCATCAAATTTGGAAGACCGGATGGTGGCATCAATTTTTTTCATAAGAGGAGGGGAAGTTAAAGGTGGAGACTGTAGGTCACGAACGTAGTAACTTCGCCCTGCATAATCAACTGCACAACAAAAAATTAACAGGACAGGCGACCGTCCGGCCACGTCAGGCGATCCGGAACACCACGCCGTAGTGGCTAGGTACGCTGAACGGCAGCCACTGGTCGGGATGGGTTACCTGAAGTGGCGGATGCGTGCCCTCCAGTTGTTCGGTCCACGTCCCGACGGCCGGAAACGGCAGCCACACCTGACGCGCCTGGTCCGAAAAGTTCAGCGCTATCATCACGCTACCGGCGCCCTGGTCGTCGACGCCGCGGCGGTAGGCGATGATTTGGTTGTGCAGATGATCGGCATTGTTGTAATAATAAAAGTAGCTGCGGCTACTCAGGGCGGGCAGTTCGCGCCGCAATTGCCCCAGCTTGCGGTACAGACGCACGAGGGCTTTGCCGGGCGCGTCGTAGAAATACTCCCAGTGCAGCGGACGCTCGAACAGATTGCGCCCGATGCCGTCTCCCGGTACGCCCCAATTTTCACCGAATTCCTGCCCTTGCCAGAGCATCGGAATCCCCTTGCCCGTATACAGCGCAATGATGTACGGCTGCGTTTGGTAGAAACGGGCACGATCGCCGTACGATTCGTTGAGCAGGTCCTGCTGGGGTAACGTGCCGAACGTATTGAGAAAGCGTTCGTGATCGTGCGACTCGACGTACTGAAACGGCGCCACCGGAAACGTGTCGCCGGTCATGTCGTTCCGGTATGCGCTCGGATAGCCGACCAGTTCAGGATCGAGCAGGTGCGCCAGCCGCTCGTCGATGCGGTGGCCGCGGGCCGCCTCCAGCAGTTCGTTCTGCCAGGCTGCATTCGAGTAGGTCTTGGCCAGAATCTGCCGCGGGTCGGGCAAATGCTCAGCACACTGGAGAATACGGCTGCGCCCATCGGCCTGGAAGCGGGGAATTTGCCGCGAGTACTGGTACGTCCGGTACACCAGGTCGGCGTAGCCCTGCCCCAAAAAGCCGTCGTACATGCCCGGCACGTAGTCGTAGCGAAACCCATCGACGTGGTATTCGGCCAGGTAATACCGGTTGAGGGCGAAGAAGTAATCGCGTGTGAAGGTCTTCCGGTAGTCGGTCCCGGGCTTGTCGTTCCCGAAAAATTCGCCTTCGAACACGCCCATCATGGGGTTGGGTTCGCCCGTGGTGCTGTACACCAGGTTGTAGGGAAACTCCGGATGTGCGTGGGCATAGACGGCATCGAGGATCACCGCCATGCCCCGCCCGTGGCAGGCATCGACCAGTTGCTTCAGGCCGACAGGGCCGCCCAGCCGCTCGTCCGGCGCAAAGTACCCCAGCGGGGTGTAGCCCCACTCGACGTCTTCTTTCACGTTGCTGATCGGCATCAGCTCCAGCACATTTACGCCCAGGTCCCACAGGTAATCCAGCTGCATGACGAGCCCGTCGAAATCGCGGTTGAACTCCCGCACGTTGACTTCGTAGACCACCATCCGGTCTACCTCCGGGGTTTGATAGGCGTGGTCGGTCCAGGCGAAAGGCACCGCGGCCGGATCGACCGTCACGGACGAAAGCGTCCCGAAACCCGACGCCCGCCCGAACGGATCGGCGAACCAGAAGGTCACCTCCTGCGCGTGGCGAAACAGTTGAAAGCGATACAGGTACTCTCCCGGCTGCCCGAAACGGCTTTGCAGGTCGACCGTAAGCGGGACGGTCACCTCCCAGCGGTCGTAGGCGGACCCGTTCTGCCAGTTCATCCAAACATCTTTCGGCTCGATGCCGCGCACAAACTGGTCGTAGGCGTGGATGATGCGCACTTTCACTCCGTATCCTTTGGCATAGGTGATGTGGGGCAGGTAGATCCCGAACCGGATCTGCCACTGGCCGTGGGCGTCTTGCTGGGGGTGCGCCCCCACTTCGTTCAGGTCAATCATGGGCGAGAACAGGAAAAGCGATACGAGAAGAAAGACAGGGAAAGCGCGGTCCGTATGCAGGAAGTCGCGTGGTGGAGCACGGTGCAGTGCAAGGCGTAGGCCGCGGCAGGGAGCCCTCCCCGGGGTAGGGTGCGCGTAAACTACACCAGATTTAAGCAAAAGGGCAATACTGAAATTTCAGTATTATGCGGGCAATAAGGCCGCATCTTTACCTCGCCATGACGAGCGATGCAACCAGAACTTGATAGGGACTGGCGTATGCCAACAGAAAAAAGAATAGGGAATTTCACCAAGCGAGGGTGTATGCTTACCGCCCTCTGTCTGATCAGCTTGGCCGGAAAGGGACAGTCGACCTGCCGGGTGTGGGAGCACCTCCTCGGACAGCTGGAAACCCAAGGCTACCACCTCACCATCGACACCACGTATGCCGATACGCTTCGGTTTGTGGCGTACGATGAACTGGTCGCATTGCCCGCTTTGCGCGACGGAGAAAGAACACGGCTTGATTCGACGGGCACCCCTTCCCCATCCAAGTCGACCCCGGGAACGGTGGCTTTTTCCTCGTCCGAAGGTCGCTTTGTGGCAACCGACACGGTTCTGCTGGCCACGCGGCAACGCATCTGGGTCTTTGCTAAAGGGACGCAGCCACTCGCTTCCGCCTCCGGACGCAAAGTGTATCCCCGCCTTCAGTTGCAACACCTTCATTTGCTGCGTCCTGAAGAGGCCACACGGTTGCAGGCAGCCACGGCGGCGATTATCCACCACCCCGACCTCTGGAACGACAAAGCGTACGACTGCATGCTGGAAGACGACCAGCATCATCTGATTTACCTGAATGCCCAGACCTGGCTGTTTCGGGAGACAATCGAAGAACTCTGCGCGCAGACCGAGCGGTTCCTGCAGAAATAACCCGGTTCGCTTAGTGCACCCGGCGGTACTTCTCGATGTTGAGGCGACTAATGCCCGCGCTTGCCACTTCTTCGCGGCCCTGTTGCACGAGCGTATCGCCACGCAACGAAACGGTAAACGTAAAGTCGTTCCCTTCCCACTCTGGTGCGCTGCAATAGTCGAGGTGCTCGGTGTAGGTGCTGTCCGCCAGCGTATAGCGTCCCCCGCCCGCCACAAATGCAGCGGCCGAATCGGCATGCTCTCCCACAGCATGTTGCAGAAAAGCGAAGTGGGTCGCGTTGATGATCTTGATAAACGAAACGCCCTCGGTGTAGTCGGTGACGGTGGTATCGCCGTTTTCGATCACGGTTCCCGACAGCAGCTGCCAGGTGCCGGTGAGCGCGGGAGACTCGGGGGCGGACGATGCGGTACGCGGCGGGGTGTCGGTGCTGCACGACAGCAGGAACAGGCCACAGAGGGTCAGGCCGAAGAATCGATGCATGAGGTTGCTGAAGGATATCCGCAATAGTACGGACGAAGGGGTCGTCGGTGCAAGCACGGGTTTACGTCGCCCCTCCTACCGAGCGACTTGGCACCGCTACTGCGGCCATTTTTCGTCGACGATGGGCTTGGTCTTGAGTCGGTTCGGATCGAAGGCCACGTGCTTGATGCGTTCGCGCCGCCAGGTGTAGGTCACGTGCACCATCCCATCGGACGTCTGAATGACCGACGGATACGAATACTCTTTGATCTGCGAGTCTTCCAGAATCAGCGCTGCGTCCCACTGTTTGCCGTCGTTCGAGATGGCGACGTTGAGGGGCGTGCGGTGGCCGCGGCTGGCGTTGATCGCGGTTTTGACGTGGTTGTAGACGATGACGTGGCGGCCGTCGGCGAGGGTGACGGCGTCGGTACCGGAGTTGTTGTTGGGCAACCCGCTGGGCTGCATCAAGGTCCAGGTTTTTCCGTTGTCGTACGACCACGATTCGGCCACGACGGCGTTTTGGCTGCGGCACAGAATCTGCAAAACGCCGTTGCCGTGTTGCAAAATGCTGGGCTGAATCACCTCGTAGTCGCGCGTGTCGTTGATGGGGCCGCTCTTCTCCCACGTCTTCCCAAAGTCGCGTGTGCGTTCAAAGTGTACCATCCAGCCGTCGATTTCCGTGCTGGACCCGCACAGCAGCGTTCCGTCGTCCAGCAGCACCGGCTTGTTTTTGACCGGTCCCGAAAAGCCGTCGGGCATGCGTTTCTGTTCGCTCCAGGTCTTGCCGGCGTCGGCGCTGGTCCGAAAGTACCCCTGCATGTGGCGCGGGTCCGGCCCGATTTTGTAGAACAACATCAGGTCGCCGTTCGGAATCTGGAACAAGACCGGATTCCAGGTCGGCATCCGGAAATTGGGCGTGATCACGCCGTTCGCCACTTCAACGGGCTTGGTCCACTTTCCTTTCACCAAACGGCTCACCCAGATGCCGACGTCGGGATGGCGCTCGTACGTACCGCCGAACCAGGCGGCCACGATGCCTTCTTTCGTTTCGGCCAGCGTAGAGGCGTGGCACGACGGAAACGGCGCTTCGGTGTAGATAAACTCGTCGGTTACGATGCCCGCCCGCCAGGGGTTGTCTTGGGCCAACGCAGCCACGGAGCATGAACAAAGCAAAGCCAGGAAGAGCAAGGAAGAGGAAAATCGGAACATGCCGGAAAGATAGTACTTAGCGGGGATTTCGGATGGTAAATTGATAGTGGCCGGAGGCGACGTCGAGCACGGTTTTGCCGTTTTCCGTACCGACCACCCGAACGGCCGGAACCTGATTGAGCGGGGCGTTGCCGACTTTGATGTTTTTCACCTCGTCGGTCGGCAGGTAGACGCGCGCGCTGGTGTTGGCCGGGATTGTGATGTCCCACGTCAGGCGATTCTTGCTTTTCTGCCAATGGCTGCGGATCAGGCCCTGCACCGACTGGTACGAAGCATTCACGTAGCGCAGGTCGTCCGGGAAATAAGGGTTCATGATGATCTTTCGGAAGGCCACCGCTTCGTCGTCCGACTTGATGCCGGCCAGGTGTTCGTAGTACCAGATCAAGAGATCGCCCAGCAGCATCACGTGGTTCTGCGAGTTCATGCTCGGCGCGGCCGTGTTCCCGTTCCAGAGCTCCCAGATGGTCGTGGCACCGTGCTCTACCATGTAGCCCCAGCTTGGGTAGGTCGTGTTCGTGGCCAGTTGGTAGGCCAGGTCGGGGCGGCCATTTTCGGTCAGGCCCCGCATCAGCCACTGGGTCCCGATCAGGCCGGAACTCAGATGACCCTGGTGCTCCACTTCAATGGTCTTCACAATCTCGTCGAATACCTGTTCGCAGTTGGCCTCCGGCACCAGCCCAAAGGCGAGCGGCAACAGGTTGGACGTCAACTGCCCTTCGTCGTAGTAGCCCCGGTCCGGATGGTAAAACTCCCGGTTGAATGCTTCTTTGATCTGCCCCCCCAGGGCCTGAAACGCGGCGGCGTCCTTTTCTTCGCCCAGCAGGTGGGCAAAGTCGGTCATCAGTTGCATGAAGTGGTAGTAATACGCCGTGGAAATCAGCGCACTGGGGTGCTTCTGGTCGGCGCTTTTGCCCCGCCCCGCTTCGATGGAAACGGGCGGCACGCACCAGTCGCCGTAGCTGTCTTTCGTCACGATGAACGCCTCGGTCATGTAGCGCTCCTGCATGTACGCCAGCCACTGTTTCATGGCGGGATAGTTCTCGGCAATGGCGGCGCGGTCGCCGTACTGCCGGTAGAGCATCTGCGCCACCAGAATCAGCGTGCCGGGCCAGGTCATGTTGTCGCTGTAATAACGCCAGAAGGCCGGAGCCACGTCGGGCAAGGCTCCGTCGGCCCGTTGCGACAGGCGGATGTCGTCCAGCCACTTGGCGTAAACGAGCTGGTTGTCGAACAGAAAACTTTCGCCGTAGGCCCCGATGGCGCGGTCTCCCAGCCAGGGTTGACGCTCGTTGCGTTGCGGACAGTCGACGGGCATCCCTTTGTAATTGCCCGCGATGCCCCACCACGCGTTCCGAAACAGTTGATTCAGAAGCGGATCAGAACTTTCGAACGTGCCGGTCGTCGCGATGTCGTCGTAGACGAACTGTCCCACGAAATCGTCGACCGAGGGCGTGCCGGGGTAGCCGGAAATTTCCACGTAGCGAAAGCCGTGGTAGGTAAAACTCGGCTCCCAGACCTCTTCGCCCCCGCCCTTCAACACGTAAGTGTCGGTAGCGCGGGCGTCGCGCAGGTTCGCTACGAACAGGTCGCCGTTGTCCTGCAACGACTCGGCAAACCGCAGGTGCACCGTGTCGCCCCGCGTCCCTTCGACGCGCATCTTCAGCCAGCCGACCATGTTTTGCCCCAGGTCGAGGACGTAGCGATTGCCTGCCAACGGACGCAGGGAGACGGGCTTCAGACTGTCCATCACCTTCATGTTCGGGTTGAGCTGTGCCTCAAAATCGCCGCGCGGCTCCTGCACGTATTCGGCAGCCAGCCAGGCCCGGTCGTCGAAGCCGGCGCGGTTCCAGCCGGGCATCTCTTTCCGGGCGTCGTAAAACTCTCCGTCGTATTCGTTGTTGTTCCGGATGGGCCCGTCGGCGGTGCCTTTCCAACTCCCATCCGTCTTGATCACTTCCGTCGAGCCGTCGGTATACGTGAGTTCGAGTTGCAAAAGCAGTTTCGGAAAGCCGAAATTTTTGATCTTGTAAGGTTTGTAGTTCTGCCGCATCGTGAAATACCGCCCGTTGCCCAGGGTCACACCGATCGCATTGTCTCCCGAAACGACGGCTTCGGTCACGTCGAACGTATTGTACTTCACGTTTTCGGTATAATCGGTCGGCGTCGGGGCCAGCACCTGGTCGCCGATTTTTTGGCCGTTCAGGTAAAGTTCGTACAGCCCCAGCCCCATGATATAGGCCGTGGCCGAGGCGACTTCTTTTTTCGGTTGAAATTCTTTGCGGAAGTACCGGGCGGAAAGCGACGGAATCGTCGCGATCGAATCCCAGGGGAACGGATGGTCGAACCCAATCCACCGGCCCCGCCAGTCCTTGTAATACAGCAGTCCCATCGTCCAGTGCGCAGGCGCACTCCAGGTCGTTTCGCCCCGGTTGGTCCAGACTTTTACTTTCACATGGCACGGCATACGGCTTTCCAAAGGACGCCCTGCGTACGGCACCTGCCCGCTCTGCGCAGAAGCAACCTTCCCGGAATCCCACAGGTCGCCTTCACCGTTCGCCAGTTTTTCTGCCGAAGAGGCCACAAGGATGTGATAGGCCGTCTGGACCACGTCGCGCTCGTCGGTAGCAAGCACCCATCCGAAACGGGGCTGCCGCACGTCGAGGCCCAGGGGATTTTCTCGCGATTCGATCGTCAGGTGGGTGACCGTAACCGATTGAGCAAACGCGATGGTACTGCCCAGGCACAGGATGCCGATCAGCAGTAGCGAAGAGAAGTGCAATGGCCTCGTCAGGCGCTCCAGCATAACGGAAGGAAGATTAAAAGTGTCCGAAACGTATCTTTTGCCGGCCGCACGCTCTGTGCGACGGCTGCCAAGAAAGAGGGCGGGAATCTGCCGCTATACCCTTCTTTGTCCGATTTCCCCGTGCTTTCCGGTTCCTTTTGTGGGCGGCGGCCATCGGCTTCGTTCCCTCTGCTGCCGGGGAAAGGCGGGCCGGTGTGTTTGCAAAGGGCGTTACTCCGGAAATAAAATTAGACTATAAACAGACACACGTAACGCTGTAAAATGCCCTCATGATCGTAGTTCAGGTTCAGATCAGGCAAATAAACCCTACCCAAAAGGCGATTTTCTCAATTAAACAAATACATCATCATGTACTGATTTAACAAAAATAAAATTGCATTGTATCCATTTTTTCAATATCTGAAAGGGGCTTTTTAAAATAGAACTATATGCAGCGTAATTTGAACTATACTAAACATAAAACCTGCCTTCTGCGAAAATACAAGCGTAATGAAAATCGCTTTTTAACTATTTTATTTAGACGAACCTGAACTAGTTTAGCATATCTCTACGCAATCTGAGGATCGACGGAGATCTCCAAGCACATGTTAAACATTAATTTCTTCTAACGATGCCACAAGTTCAGAGTTCAAGCCTACAGTACCTAGCCAGTATTAGCCAACTGATTGCTGAAGGCAAGCAAGATCTCGCCAATGAGTTACTCGATGGCTTCACGCCCGACAATGACATCGCCCGTTTGTGCGCTCAATCGTTACGTGACCGAAACACGTTGCATACGCCGTTGTATGCCGCTACGCCCGACGAGGCCGACAAGCAAATCAACGTTTTCGATCTGGTGCTGAAGGCCGTTCCACCGGTACAAGTCCTGAGTGGCAAAGGACTGCAGGTGATGAAGGAGCTCTACTGCCAGGGCATGGAATCGATCACGCACCTGAACATTGGCATTGGAAAAGGTTTCTTTGAAGCCAAGTTGCTGGAAGAAATGGCGCTACAGCCCGAAAAGCTGCCCAGCAAAATCAAAATTATCGGCATCGACATCGACGAAGAGTCGCTTTACGATACCGGCGTACGCCTCCAGCAGGTCATCGACCAGAAAATTCCGGCGACTACTACGGTAGAATACATTCCGATCTGCGCTTTTGTAGAGCACATTCCGGCCGGGGTGTGGGACATGGTGCGCAACCACGGCGCCGACGTATTGGGCGTGGTTTCTGCCTTTACGCTGCACCACATCCCGACGCTGGCCCAACGTTCGGAAGTCATGAAAAAAATATCGGACTGCGATCCGCTGCTATTCGTGCTGATTGAGCCCGACTCCGATCACTTTACCGAAAACCTGCCGGAGCGCCTGGTCAACTGCTGGCACAACTTCGGTACGATCTTTAAACTGATCGACCGGGCCGGTTTGCAGGAACACGAAGCGCGGGCCATCAAATACACGTTCTTTGGCCGGGAGATCAAAGATATTCTGGGGAACGACGAAGCCAAGCGCTCCGAGAAGCACGAGCCCGCCCAGGCCTGGGCCCGCCGCCTGACCGAAGCCGGCTTCAACCTGCACCCGCTGGTCGAAGACCTGGAACATTCGGTCCTGACCCTTAAATACAAAGACCAACTGAACGTGGTGACCACCGAATTCGAAGGTACGCCGATTGTGGCCCTGATGATGGCCAGCCGCCAGGTATAACCCTTCGCGAAAAGACAGAAAAAGAGCCGACCTGTTTATCACACGTCGGCTCTTTTGTTATATCGTCCCTATGTGGAGCTCCGTTACTAGATGCTGTTCAGCCACTCTTTGGCCTTGTCCAGATTATCAAAATTTTGAATTTTCAGGATTTCGTCGGCCCGGCTCTGGAAGTTTCCCACCGAAATTTTGGTAAACGCACTGGTAGGCAGTACAAACGCCATTCCCCGTAGCCCGTGTTGCACCAGCTTCGGCGTAGCGATATTGGCCACCCAGTCGGTGTCTTCTCTTTTCACTACTGCTGCTTCTTTCGTATCGCTGATCAGCTTGTCGGCCTTCCCCTTCTGAAAAACTTCGATCGACTTTTCAATGCCTTCCCGAAATTGTTGTGAGGTCGCAAAACCTTTCCAGTGCTGGATCAGCAGACCTGACGATTCAACAAGTTCGAGGGTGAGATAGGGTTTCTGAAACAGAATCATATAGTGTAAATTTTGTAAGCAAATGACCGTGCAGGTTGTAACAGCCTGAACATTAGCAATTTCTGAGCACTAATATAAAATGTTGCCATCATACCTAATGCATCCTTAAAAATTTGAACACAATCTTGAAGCAAGGTTACATTCCCAAAAAAATGGCCATTTAGCCTTTTTAGGCCCTTTCGCTGCGCTTCTCAGGGTTACGTTACGTTCTCAGTGCAGCAGTGGGCCGGGCCCAAAAGTGCCGTGGATTCCACCAAAGCCCGCTCCGGTGGTGCTGAGCGGCGTTAGCCCCCAGGTACGCGACCAGAAGCCCCCTGTTTTCGAAGCTTCTCAAAGAACGTAATATTTGGGCAGGATATTTTGAGCCAAATGTGCGAGAAAACGCCTTGATGCCTGACCGTTCGCGCGTTACGCCTTAATTTGCAACGCTTTTTCGCCAACACTTCCCCGTGGATTTCTGCGCGCCACACCACGCATGCAACAGGGTTGACAGGGTACCCGGAGCACTCACGTTTAGACTAGGATTACCATTTTATGAGGAACGTCAAGCTGGACGGATTTATCATCGCCTTGGTGGGTATGATTGTGCTTGCTTATCTGATCCCCACCCTGGGGGACTTCCTGCCTCTGCAAGCCATCAGCACCTACGGGGTCGCCGGTATTTTTTTCTTTTACGGCCTGAAACTCAGCCCCCGCAAGATGAAAGAGGGACTGCACAACTGGAAGCTTCATCTGCTCATCCAGGCGTCTACGTTCCTGTTGTTCCCCCTGCTGGTGCTGCTGTTTCGCCCGCTGATTTCGCACGAAGAAGGGCAATTGTTATGGCTGGCGGTATTTTTTCTGGCCGCGCTTCCCTCCACGGTTTCGTCATCGGTCGTGATGGTGTCCATTGCCGAGGGCAACATTCCGGCAGCCATTTTCAACGCCAGCATTTCCGGCCTGATCGGCATCGTGGTCACCCCGCTTTGGATGAGTCTGTTCCTGCAAGGTGCGCAGGCCGGGTTTGACTACGGCGATGTGGTAGTCAAACTTTTGGTGCAGATCCTGCTGCCCGTCTTTTTGGGATTGTTGCTCCACCGCTTTCTGGGCACCTGGGCCAGCCACTACAAAAAACAGCTCAACCTGTTCGACAAATCGATCATTCTGCTGATTGTCTACAACAGCTTCAGCGAGTCGTTCACCACGGGCGTTTTTCAAAGCATCGACCTTGTGTCGCTGGGCGTGGTAGCCTGCAGTGCGTTTGCGCTGTTCGGCGCCGTTTACGGACTCATTTATGTCTTCACCAGCCTGCTGGGATTCACGCGCGACGACAGAATTACGGCCC
Source organism: Catalinimonas alkaloidigena (assembly GCF_900100765.1). NCBI lineage: Bacteria > Pseudomonadati > Bacteroidota > Cytophagia > Cytophagales > Catalimonadaceae > Catalinimonas > Catalinimonas alkaloidigena. The sequence goes on from NZ_FNFO01000012.1 coordinate 137,872, forward strand.
TCTTCTGCGGCTCTAAAAAATCGCTGGTACACGGCACGGTGTTCTCCAACGTCCTGTTTACCCAGATGGCCAGTGCGAGTATTTTTCTGGTACCGCTGATGTTTTACCACGCGTTTCAGCTGCTGGTGGTCAGCGTCATTGCCCAGCGAATGAGCTCCGCACGAAAGCCCGCTCCTCCCTTAACGTCCTAAAAGCCAGTCTTTCTACAGGCAGGAACACGCTACGGGTCAGGGCCTCCAATGCAACGGAGCCGATTCGGCCAGGCGCGATGCACCGCCGTCGTCGTAGAGGGCTTTGAGCGCGTACGTATAGGTGCCTTGCGAGAGATTGGGATCGGTAAAGGTCAACTGATCGGCCGTGAGGGAACGGTACATCAGGAAACCGCTCCCGTTGAAAGCACGATACAACAGGTAGCGAAATCCCTCCCCTGCCGGAGGTTTCCACGACAGGCGAATGCCATTACTTTCCTGATCGGGCCGGGCAGAAAACGCTTCAACATCATTCCGCCGTCCGGAGTCATACACGCGCACTCGGATTGGAAACGAAGGCTCGGAGCGCAGCCCGGCGTCGTCCACCGCGACCAGGTGGTATTCGTACCAGGAGCGTGCCTTCACGTGTCGGTCAGTAAATACCGTATCTGCGTGGGTGATTTGCCGGTACTCCTGCCAGACGGTGTCGGGCGCGGCGCGGCGGTAGAGCCACTGTTCGGCCAGGTCGGCGCTGCTGCTGGGGTTCCAGTGCAGCACCACGCTGGTATCCGACACCTCGAACCGGGTGAACACCCCGGCAACTGGAGGCAGCTTGTCGGGCTTCTGCAACGCCAGCGGGACGGAAGGCGCACTCGGGTTGCGGTTCAGGTCGTAAGCCACCACGCGGTAGTAGATCGTCTCGGTCAGGGTGCGTAACGAAATGCTGTCGGTAAAGGTGGTATCGACCAGAAAATCTTCGGTCAGGGGCGTGAACGCATGGTCGGCGGCATTGGCGTAGTAGACCAGATAGCCCATCAGGTCGGGCTCCTGCCCTAATCTCCAACGCAGGGTGACGATGCCGGTCGTATCGACCTGGCCCGTTACTTCCTGTGGCACCTGTGGAGGAATCGAATCGATCATCACTACGTAGGCGAGGATCGAGAGCGCGGAGTTCTGAGCGGTGTCCAGGGCCGCGACCACGTAATAGTTGGTGCCCCACGCCACGGCACCGGTGTCGACAAACGCCGTCGTTGTGTTGGACAAGATGTGCAGATGCAGCGGCTCGAAAGGGCCACTGGCCTGTTGTCCCCGGGCCACCAGGTAGCCCATCAGGTCGGGCGATGGATTCGGCATCTCCCACGTGATCCGCACGTCGTTGCCGTTGAGGTTTTCCGCACGGACTCCGGTGGCCTGTGCGGGTGGGGTCAGGTCGCGGCCCATGACGGGGAGCGGATCGGTCGGCTGCCCTTCTTCCCCGAACGGCGTCACCCCCACAATGCGGTAGAAATACGGACGGTAGTTTTCGGGCAGCGAGTCGGTCAGCACAATGGGCGGCGGGGCCACAGTGGCCTGGTTTTGCTGGCCATGGACCGGTTGCAGAAACCCCTGTCGGTTCAGGCGGCGGTAGGTTTTCCCCCCGTCGTCCGACCGCTCGTAGAAGTAGGTGGTGAAAAAGCGTCCGGCCAGCGCCCGGTCCCACGAGAATTTCACTTCCCGGTCGCCCTGTTCCACCGTTACGGGCGGCATGCCCGGCAGCGGGTCGCGTACCGCGGTGTTGACAAACACCGCGGCCGTATCGGACGGATACACCGCAGGGTCGGCCAGGGTATGCAGCAAGTAGACGTACGACTTACCCTTCTCCACCGTGTGGTCGACCCACCGCAGCCCCATGCCCGTGGCCAGAAACGCCGACTGATCGGCCAGCGCCAGGGCAAAGCCGTGGCGGTTGTCCTGGTCGTACTTGGCGTCCATCAGTTCCTGCCAGTTGGGTCCGTGCTTGGGGTCCTGCGGCGAAGGCGTTTTGCCGTACAGGAGTTGTGCCGCCAGCGCCGCCAGGGTGTCGTCGGGTCGCGCCCGCGCCTTCCACTCGTCGAGGGTCCAGGGCCGCAGGGGCGACGACGTAAGGGACACGGGCGTTTGCCGTTCGGCTCGCGTGGTATCCCGCATCTCCAGGCGACGCACCCCATAGCCCGCCCGGTTCGCGCCTTGCCAGAGCACAGCCTGCCGCGGTGCCCAGCGCAACACCACCGAATCGCCGTAGTTGCGGGCCACGAGGTACAACGCACGCGGCGGGGCCACCAACGCGGAATCTTGCAGGGCCGAGAGCGACTGAGTCATCCCGTTGACGCTAACCAGGCAGAAGAGAAGCCAACTCCATCGTTTCATGGTGATTTTGATTGCAGATGACAAATTTCAAATTGACAAATTACTGATTGGCAGATTCTCGCCGGAAGACAGTAGAGTTTGGGTTGGATTCGATTCCAGTCTCCACCGCTGATACGCTTACTGAATCAGAAACTTTTTCGTCCCCCGGACGGGATACCGCCAGGCTTCCGGAGCACGCGTGAGGCCCGGTCGCAGGTCCGGGGTGGCAAACCGAAACTCCAGGTTGCAACTCACCGTTGCCCACGCCGAGGGCGGAATAAACTCAGTCAGCTCCAGAATGTCGCAGGCCTGTTTAAACGCGTCCGAACCATTCCAGTACAGTCCGGGATTCTCGACGTAGGCGGCTGCCATGCGCGCTTTCAGGTAGCCGTAGTCGAAGGCGATTACGAACGGAACGTTATGGCTCACGTGCCACGATTTGTCCAGCGGGTACTGGTAGATGTTGACGACTTCCGGCATAAAACCGACCCCACTCACCACGGGCAAACTGCCCAGACTCACCAGCGGTTTTCCTCCGCCCAGGCTTACGTAGGTCGGAATCTGCTTCACCGTACTGCCGGGATTGACCAGCCCCACCGCCGCATTCGAGGGTAATTTTGTAATGAATTGCGCTCGTAGCGAAACCGGTGCGGTCAGGGCCAAGCTGCCGAAAACAAGCGCCCCGCAAAGCTTGAAGAATAGGTTCATGGCATGCGTAGTTGAAATTGGCGATCAATGGCCCGGCCGAGCACGTCCCCGATGGGCCGTACCTGGAACAGTTCGTTCGCCGTCAAGGGCGGATCGGGGTACGTCAGTGAAACGGGCACCGTCGGCGGCGCGCCCTGCAACACGAGGTCGCGGATGTAAGCGAGGCTGATGCCGTAATACCCGCCGAACAGGGCGGTCCAGTAACTGCGGTAGAGATAGTCGCGGGCATAGCGTTCGTACCAGCGGTCGGTCTCGGTCAGCAACACGAGCGGCGCCATCGAAAACTGCATGCCGCCGGAATTCTGAAACCGCCCGCCGTATACATCGTACTCGTCGAACCCCTCGGCCGCGTTGAATTGCATATCGTAGCTTTCGGCTAGTCCAAACGCTTTGCGCGTCGCGATAACGCCCGAGTTGGCATTCCGCACTTTCTCTTCCAGGGTGTTGAACTTGCTGGTCTTGAAGTAGTAGCTGTAGATTTTAACGTCCGCCATCTTCTTGTTGGTGAGCGATAAGCCGGACAGTGAGGTCTGTCGCGTCACGACGGTGCTCTGGTTCAGGTACAGTTCATCCTGCCGCAGGGCGCTGGTGACCTGAGTTGCGTACAGGTTGCGGGTTTTAAATGACGTGAGGAGCGTGGCATTGGCCAGCACGCTGAGGAGCGGCTTCGGCACGATGCGCTGGATGATCTGCAACTCGGTGATGGCGTCGTTGGGAAGCGTGGGGATAGCGAACGCGAGTTGTTGCCCACCGGCGACCATCTGCACCGGCACCTCCTGTTCGGTCCGACCGGCCGCGCCGTGGGAGATGAACAGCGCCTTCAGTTCGTAGGTATTGTCACCGAACAGACAGGGGATAGGTTTCTGGAGGATGATCCGCCCGACGCGCGATTCGTCCTGCAACAGGTAGCGCTGTTTGTTGAACGGATACGAGGCCAACATCACCCCCCGCTCGAACAAGGTTTTGATGCAATCGCCGGTTCTGAAGATCGTCCGGTCGTCGAATTGCTGCACCACCGCATTGCGAAACACGTAGTCGACGTAGCGGTTTTGGTCGGGCAGCCACTCCTGCACTTTCACGTTGATTTCGATGCGGTAGCGGGTCTGCGGATCGAGCGCGGTCGTGGTGAACAACGTCGCAGCGTAATGGTCGCCGGATATCAGCTGGTTGCCGTACATCGGTGCGCCCGTGGTGAGGTTGACAGCCTGGAACTGCGTGATGAACAACCGGAACTGACGTACCACCGGATCGCCCTGCGAGTTGTACATCTCGATGAACAGGTCTTCTTCCACCGGATAGTTGAACGCCACCTGCGGATTGGCCATCACCGAGATGCCCGCCCCCGTAGGGTTGATCTGGCTGATGAGCGGATCGCCCGCAAACGGATTGGCTTCCGGTACACACGTAGCTCCCTTTTTCGGATAATTCATGTTGAACCGCATATGCCCCGAAATCAGCCCTCCCAGCACGCTGTACTCCCCACCAAACCACCCTTCGAACCAGACCGGATTGGGCAACCCCGCCCGCAGCAAGGCCGCCGCCGCGATTTTAAACGCCGGGACACGTCCCGAGAAAAACCAGACGTCTACGTCCAGCCCCGCCTCGATGTAAAGCCACGCCCAGAGCTGCCCGTTGGCGTACCAGCCGTTGATGCCGGGCAGGTTTTCCGACCCGTCGCACCCTACCGTGTACTGTTGCAGGGCCACGTCGAACCCGATGCCCGCGCCCACCTTGGCGTAGAAAATCAGGAACGTAAAATCGTACGGCCCTTTATCGGTGAACTGCATGCTGGCCCCGAACGCCAGCTTCAGTCCCTGCATCTGCCCAGACGAATAGAACGGGCGGGAACTGACGTACCCGGTCTGTTCGATGACCTGTTGCGGCGGCTCGGGCATGCCGGGCAACAGGTGCGACGAGCCCGCCATGTAGTACGACTTGAAACTGGCGAAATCGAGCAGCACAAGCTCGTTGGGTTGCACGGGATCACCCATCTTCATGAACCATTCGCCCGTACCGCCGTTGATGTGCAGCGCAAAGCCACCGACGCCCTCCATCAGGGGTACGCCATCTGGTTTCAGCGCCACCTGCATGGACGTGGTCAGGTCGAAGACGTCGTGCGCAAAATCGTACTGCACAATGCCCACGCCCCGGATCACCGCCTGTTCGGGTTGCATCAGCGGAGCCAGCATCGCCGCCCGAACGTCGATCTTCAGGAGTTGCAGGGCCATGGTGTGGTGGTTGAGCGTGGCCTCCAGGGTGCCCTCGGCCTGGTACAATTGCCCGTCGCTGATGCCCATGATCACCGACGCCTTGAAGCCGATAGCACCCGGCGCGGGCTCGTACAGACTCGTCGCGGTGAAGTTCTGGTCAAACAATTCTTTAGGCGAAGGCAGGGGCTTTTGCCGCAGGTTGTAATACGCGCCCCCCCCGAATCCAAACGCGCTCAATGGCAGCGGTGCCGCCAGCGGAAGGCCTGGTGGCGGTAGTTTCAGGCGGGCATCGACGTACCAGTAGGCAAAGCCTTTTCGCCCGAACAGCGCGTTGCCGTCGATGGCTAACCCACTCAGCATGGTGGCTTTCACGGCCCCGCGCACACCGTTGCCGTAGGTGGCATCTTCGTCGAAAAACTCGACGAATCCGTTGACATTGACCGGCCCGACGGGACCATCCAACGCGATTTTGCTGGCCTTGACCTCCGGCAGTTCCCATCCCCAATCGGGTCGTCCGTTTTGGAGGCGGATTTTACCCAATAGGTCGAATTGAAACGAGGCGCTGGGCAGCGTGGGCATATCGGCCAGTTCGACGTCCATTGCAAAGCGCAAGCCGATCGTTTCGGTCGAGGCCAGCAGTTGCGGATCTTTGAGTGAAACCGGGAAATCACCCACCGACTTCTGCGGACTGGCCAGTCCGGCCCGGAAGGTCGTGACCTGCACGTAAGGCGCACGACTCTGCACCACCAACTCTTCAAATTCCACCGCCTTGAAGTCGATTTCCGCCACGGGTTTGAGGTTCGCGTGGAGGTCGACACTGCCGTTCAGCACGGCACGGGCCAGAAAGTCATTTCCTGCGCCGCCCGCAGTAACTTGAATATTCGACGTATTCAACAGATGCATCCGGGCTACCCACAGCGGCACGGCCACGTCGGTTTTGGGCTGCATCACAAACTGAAATCCCACGGGTCCCGCCCCCGGCTGACTTAATGTGCAGGTGTAGTTAAGTTGGGTGGTCGGGTCGTTCACGTTCGCTCCCGACAGGGGCAGCAGCACACGCCCGGCCATGCCGCCTTCCTTGAACGAATTGTTGAGAAACGTGACGTTCAGGTGGTCAATGGAGTAGTACCAGCTGTCGAGGCTGCCGTCGCCCAGAGCCAGCAGGTTATTGGCCTGCACAGCCCCCGTCAGTCCCATTCCATCGATGATCAGGTGATTGGCCGTGGCGGTGACGGGGGTCGTGCTGTTGATCTGTTTAACAAACGGCGGCAGGTCCACCAGCACCTCGGGCAGGTAGATGCCGTTCCAGTCGGGCGTGGTCAGGTTGGGCTTTTCGGCTATAACCGGCAGGCCCGTCGGATTTTTCAGCGAAGAGTGGTCGTAGATGCCCACCGTGCCAGGCCGGAGCGAGAAAGCAAAATCGGTGTTCCCCGCCAGGGTAAACGGATCGAAAGTGACGGCGGCCAGCCAGTCGCTCCACGAGGTGGTGGTGGCGAGCAAGGTCGTGACCACGGGTTGCCCGGGATCGAGTTGGTTGGAAAAAAGATCGGTCGGCAACGCATAGTCGGCCCGGATGCGCAACTGCTGGAAGCCTTCCCGGTCAAAGACGACGTAGGTGCCCGAATCGGCGGGCGTCGCGAACGTCGGGGCCGCCCCTTTCAACACCAGTCCGGTGGAGGCTACGTTCAAGTCCTGCGCCAGGTACAGGGTGCCCTGTCCGCACAAGTGGGATGCCTCCAAACAGACGCCTTTTGCCCCGAACGCCGCTTTCATGCCCGCCTCGACCAGATCGACCACCGTGGCCGCATCGAACGTCGCCTGCGTGGGCGTCCAGGTCGCGCCGGTGATGGCGACTACCGTCCCGATGCCTCCCACGGATTTGTCGAGGCCCAGCGGCAAGTCGAATCCGGCCGCGTCAGTAGCGCTGGTCAGGCTGGACACGAGTTGCTCCCGGTTCCGGTCAAAGTAGCTGCCCAACTGGTCGATGTCGCTGGAACTGAACGGAATGGCGCTCAGGTTGGGGGCCGGAGCGCTGGGCAGGAAATCGACGTCGGCTTTAACCCGCGCCTGTACTACACCCGCGAGCATCTGGTTCTCGGCGTTGACCTGCATCTCCGAAAACTGCACCCGCACCGGAATCAAACGGCTGTTGGCCAGGGGCATGGGAATCTTGCCTTCGCCGCTGAGTTTGTTGCCGTCGGGCGTCACGCGCACCACAGTCATCTCAAACGCGCCGACTTGCACCTTACTGCCCACCTTCACCCCGGCATGGTTCACACTTCCCGCAGGTAATGGGGCTTGACACGCGCACACGGCCGGTCCGGCCGGAGCCGCCGCGACTCCTTCCGGCAACGACGCGGAGAGCGTCTGCATCGTCGCGCCCAGGTAGACAAACGAACAGACCTCGCTACGGCCGCCGTTGCGGAAGACGGCCTGCCCGAACGGATCGCTGGCCGTCACGGCGAAGGCGTACCGCCGCCCGAACACCAGAGCGGGTTGCGCCGGTCCCAGCAGCAAGGCGTTGCTCCTAACCGTCTCTTCGAAAAAGGCGGGTGTGGTGGCCGAGAGAAACGCATCGTTCGGGTTCTTGGTCGGATCGATCATCTCCACCACCTTCAGCGTGTACTCGGTCGTAGGGGGCGCACCGGCCGGGAACGACCACGTAAACAGCAGGTTCTGCGGCGTGAAGCCCCGGATGGTATCTTCTCCGCAAAAAGGTCTGATCAGGTACGGGGGCTCCAGGTTCGTCAGTTGAATCGGACTACTACACCCCATCGGGGCCTCCAGCGAAAGTGGCTCGCCCGTCTGGTACTGCACAGCCTGTACACACACCGTATAAATTCCTTCGGGCAGTCCGTTGCCCTGTACCAACTCCTGCCTGGTCACGCCCGCCAGTTGCAGCCGGTCCACGTCGTAGAGATCGCGAAACGCGTCCCCATTCAGGCTTTTGACCTCGAAAGGAGCCAGCTCCAGCGGTTGTGGCGATTTGAATTGCGGAGCGGTGCGCAGCACGATGCCGTTCTCGCCGGTGATGGTGCCGAGCAGTTGCACCTGGAGGGTCTGCGGCGTGGTGTTGCGGAGGGTCAGGAGGGTCCGTTCGGGATGGTCGGCGTAGTCGGCCAGTTTGGTGGAATACGGCGGCAGCACCTGGATCGTAGCGGTGACTTCGGTTTGTGCCTGGGCGGTCATCCAACGCGACGCAAACAATCCCGTCACTACGCAGAGCCGAAGTGTTCGCAGAATCAAACGGGTGGTGCGGCGTGGGTTAAGATTCCCGACGTTGTTCCTCAATGCATTTTTCATGGCGTTCAAAAACTGAAATGGTAACCCAGTTCTCCCCGGAACTCGGTGTAGCGGCGGTTGTATGACTCGGCGGTCGGTGCATCGGGGTAGTTGCCGATCAGGTTCACCAGGGCATTGAACCGGTGCATCGGGTGGGCCTGCCAGTCGAGGCGGACTCCCTGGTTCAGGATCTTCCCGGGCTGGTTCTGTTGGAGGCTGCGCAGAAACGAAGCATTCACGCCCACCGAAAGCCGATTATCGGCCAGCCGTTGCGAGGCGTTGAGCGTCACGCCCCGGTTCCCGTCCACACCCGCCGCCCGCTTCAATTGGGTGCGGTTCAGGTTGGCCGACAGCGATAATCCTCGCTGCACGAACGTCAGCTGGTAGTTCAGGAAGGCGTTGCTGGATTGCAGGGTATTGTCGGCTTCCGAGCGGGGATTCTGATCCAGCAGGGAGGTGCGGTTGTAGGAAAGCATCAGGGCGTGGCTCGTCGTTTCGTGCGTGACGATGTAGCGCGGCGTGATCGACAGATTGCGGGTGGTCTGCGCCAGCAGGAAACTGTCGGCGATCAGGATCGTCCGGGCGCGCTGGTTGGTAGAAAAGTTGGTAAAGTTGATGTCCAGGCCCAGTTGTTCCGTGATGTCGGCCGACAGGTTGGCCGCACCGATCACCCGGCGGCTGGTGGCCTGTTTCTGTTGCTGGAGGTTGTCGCGCTGTACGCCTACGCTGCCGCTGAACCGCACGCGTTGCTTGAGCATTACGAAAGAAGGCGCGAGGGTGAGGTTCTCCACGTCGTTATTGAAGAAGTACGCCCCCATCGACTGGTAGCCCGGATCGACGCGCCGGTACTGCACCCGCAGCGAGAAGCCTTTGCCCCGGTACCCTACCGACGTCTGGTAGGCGCTGTAAAACTCGCTGGTCCCGTTGATGTGCATCAGCCGCCCCAGCGTATGGGTCAACAGGCTGGGCAGCAGGGTTTCTGCGCTATCGAGCGCGACGGAAGAACCCAGGTGGCGGGTGTAAAAACTCAGGCCGCCGTCGGCTTCCCAAAAGAAGGTGCGCAGAAACGGCAACCGGACCGAGACGCCAAACACGGTATTTTCGGCGGGGGTGACGGGGCGTTGATTCAACGCGTACGACATCAGCGGGGCGTGCTCTACACTGGTGCTGTCGTCCTTGCCTTTCATCAGGGAAAAATCCAGCGACCGCCCCCCCTTCCCGATCCCCAGCTTCAGGGCGTAGCCGCGACGCGTGTAGGCGAACGGCTCCAACGATCCCGACGTGGTGTCGACGGCCGTGGCACGTTGCAGGCGACCGTACACAAACCCGAAGCGCAAAATCCCGGGGGTGGCTTCCACGCCTCCGCCCAGGATCGTATGCCCGGCCAGCGTGTAGGGCGAAAACTGCAGGTTTCGGTACCCCGCATGGAAGGTCAGCCATTTGTAGGTTGGGCTCATCCCGAACTGGTTGAAGGGCTGGCGAAAACTGCGTTCCTGTTCGGAAAAAACGAACGAGACCGGAATGCTCCAGCCGTAGACGCTCAACACCGGCGCACCCGACACCACGTACGAGAAGGGTTTCCGCCGTGCTTCGATGCCGTGGGCCTGGTAGAAAACGGTGCGCACACTCAGCCCTCCCGTGAGAGTCAGGGGTTTCTGTTGCCCCAGCGTCGCCAGGTCCTGCGCCGGTAGTCCTCTCGGCAGGCAAAGCATCCAGGCAATTCCTCCCGCTACTACGAAGAGATCCATTTTTCTCATCAGCTTCTTGGCCATCTGGTTCATGGGGTAAATACTTCACAGCTACGATCAACATACCCCCCGCCGGTGACCAATACTTTTCCATCCGGCAACACGGTGGCGGTGTGTGCAGCTCTGACTTGCAACATGCCGGGTTCGTTGAGGGAAAACTCGGACTTCAGGCTAATCAACTCCACCGCATTGCCGCTATTGACGCCTCCGGTTACCAGGACAGATCCATCCGGAAACATGGCACTCGCAAAAGCCTGGTAACGCCCTGACAGCAGCGAAAGCGAAGGCGACCAAGTGCCTTGGTTGGGATCGTACAGCTCACATCCATAGACACTGATATTGGCACCGCCAGACCCGCCAATCACCAATACTTTGCCGTTAGGTTGGGTAAACGTTTGGCAGGAACTTCGTACCGATGCCAGCGACCCGGTGGCGGTCCACTGGCCGGTGGCCGGATCAAAAAGGAAGCAGGTACCGGTAAAGCCATTGTAGCCGTTAGTCTCCCCAGCCGTGGCCAACACTCTTCCGTCTAGCAACCTGGAAAGGCCGAAGCCGATTTTGGCTTGCGGCAGATAGCCGGTGGCGGTCCAGCTATCGGTGGTCGGGTCATAAAGTTCACAGGTGGATTGTACTCCGTAATACGCTTCATTACTACCTCCCACAACCAGTACGTTGCCATTTTCCAGCAGAATGGCCTTGTGCAGCACCCGGTTCTGAAGCATGTGTGCCGCTACACTCCACTGCCCGGTAGCGGGGTCGTACAATTCGCAACTGTATAGAGCGCCAGCCGGGTAGTCTTTGCCCCCGGTGACCAGCACTCTCCCGTCCGCCAGCAATGTCGCCTGATGCCGGAAGCGAGCTTCCACTAACGATCCCGTTGTGGTCCATTGGCCGGTGGCAGGGTCATACAATTCGCAGGAGGTGAGCGTAACGCTCGTGTTGTCCTGGATACCATACCCCCCGGTAACCAGCACTTTGCCGTTGGCAAGCAAAGTGGCGGTATGCTCAGACCTCCCCTGGTTCATACTTCCCGTATAGACCCATTGTCTCGGGACGATCACGGTAAAATCGGAGGTACTGTACACAGTCTGACTGCCCACCGTCACGGCGATTTTACCGGTCGTGGCACCCTGCGGGACCGTGGTGGTGAGGGTCGTGGGCTGCACCGACGTTACGGACGCCACTACGCCGTTAAACGCGACGTGCAGAGCGTTGGTATCACTGCCAAAACCGGTGCCGGTCAGGGTGACCGTTGTACCGACAGGGCCGTTGGTCGGCGCGAAGGAAGTCAGGGTCAGTGCCTCGTCCACGACGGTGAACTCGGGACCGGTGGCGGTTTGGGTTCCTACCGTGACGCTGATCGGTCCGGTAGTGGCCCCCGGAGGCACAACGGCCCGCAGCAACGTGAGTGAGGCTTCCTGCACGGTTGCTGCCGTGCCGTTGAACCGGACCAGATTCTTCGCAGGCTCGGGATCGAAATTTGTCCCGACAATCGTAATTCCATCGCCCACCGAACCGGCGATGGGGTCGTAGTGGCTGATGGTGAGTAGCGGCGTATCGTCCTCGTAGGTAAAGACCGGGCCGTTCGCCGTTTTGCCATCGATGGTGACGCTCACCCGCCCCGTCGTCCCCCCTGCCGGTGCCCGCGCCGTTAGTTGCGTGGAAGTGGCGGTGAGGACCGGCGCCGGGGTACCGTTGAATTGCACGAGGTTTTCGTCCGGCACGGGCCTGAAGTTTTTGCCGGTGATGGTGACCACCGTATCGGCGCTGCCGTGGGTGGGGTCAATGGAGATCACGGTATGGGCCGAGTCGAGGGAGGAAGAAAGGACGGTGAACTGCGGACCTATACCGGTGATGCCATGGACCGTGACAGAAACGGGCCCTGTCGCTGCGTCGGCCGGAACGGCGACGCGGAGGAGCGTATCGGTCGCCAGGGAATCGACCGTACCGATCTGGCCGCCAAAGGCTACCGTGTTCTGGGCAGCGATGGTATCGAAATACTGTCCGTAGAGCGTTACCCAGCTCCCGGGTGCGCCCTGCGTGGGCTCAATGCGCTGAATAACCGGACGTTCAAAGAAGGTAAAAAGCGGGCCGTCGGTCGCTTTGGGTCCGACCACGACCTCCACGGGACCCGACCCGGCGTGCTCAGGCACCACGACCGTCAGTTGCGTGGCGGTGGCGGCCAGCAGCGTAGCCACCTTGCCGTTGAAGCGCACCAGATTCAGGTCGGGTTGCGTGCTGAACTGTTCTCCCCCGATCACCACCGTGGTGCCGGCGGCTCCTGAATCGGGCATGAGGCTCACCACCCGCGGCGGGGCCAGGGGTTCGGGTAAATCGAAAATGCCGGCGCACCCGATCAGCCAGCCGAACCCGGCCAGCAGGCACAGCCCTCGCAACAAAAAAGGCGGTCGGCACACACGTTTCATAGCACGGGAGAGGAAGATCGCACCTCGTTTTTTTCGGTGCGGCTGGAATTGTAAAAATGAGGCGATACGCCACGGAGCGCAATAACCCTTTACACACACGTTGGGCGACCCCTCGGTAGGGGCAAGCGCGCGGCACGTATAGCGGCGAGTCAGTCGAGCGAAAGGGGCGGTCCTACGACTTGCATACCGTGGTCTGCAAAAATCCGGGCGATTTCGTCGGGCGTAGGTTCGTATTGGAGGGAAGCCAGGGTCACAAAGAATTCTTCGAGCTGGCCCGCAGGTTGCAGGAGTACGGTCATTTTGCCCCGCGCACTCACCTGTGTCCAGGCGTGGGGCACACGGCGGGGTAGGAAAATGCTGTCGCCTGCTTGGAGCGCATATACGTCGTCACCGACCCGAAAGCGGTACTCGCCCGCCAGCACGTAAAAAATCTCGTCTTGCTCCAGATGCACATGCAGCGGAGTGCCCCGCCCTGGCGACCGTGACGTTTGTTCGAAAACGGCCAGCGCACCGGCGGTGTCTTTACCGGAGATTTTCACGTCCAGCACGTTGGCGTTCACGCCTTTCAACAGGATGTGGCCGTGGTACCGTCCCTCGCCCGCCGCTACTTTGAAGCCTTTAGCATTCTGCCCGCGGAAGTTCCACCGGGAGGCATACGCCGTAGCCGGAAACGCCGCCAGCAGCGTCCGCACAAACTGATTTCGTTTCATGAGAGGAAAAGGAGAAGAGAAGTTATTAGGAGATGAAAGCGCCACACGTATCCATCAGATGATTCGTTCGCGGATGGCCTTGGCCACGGCTTCGGGGCCGCACTGCACGTGCAGTTTCTGGTAGATGTTCTTCAGGTGACGGCGCACCGTTTCGGTCGAGATTGCCAGTTCCAGGCCGATCATCCGGTAGGTAAACCCACGCGCGAGTAGTTCCAGGATTTCCCGTTCGCGGGGGGTGATGTGGTACTCGACACCGGGGGCGCGCAGGGGTTGGTGGAACGCTTCCAGTACGCGCCGCGCAATGCCGGGCGAGAGCGGACCGCCTCCTTCGAAGACATCGCGGATGGCGGCGATCAGTTGGGTGGACGAGTCTTTTTTGAGCAGGTAACCGTTGGCCCCGTTGCTGAGACAGGCGAACAGCTTTTCGTCGTCGGCAAAAACCGTGTGCATTAAGACCCGAATGCGGGCGTCGTATTCTTTGACCATCCGCACCCCGTCGATGCCGCTGCATCCCGGCATGTCGATGTCCATCACCACCACGTCGGGCGGGTGCTGTTGCAGGTCGGTCACGATGGTGCGGCAATCGGGGTAAGCGCCGACCATGACCAGTCCGTCGGTCGTGCCGATCATCAGTTCCAGCAGGCCGCGCAACTTATCGTTGTCTTCGTAAAGGGATACGCGGATCGGAGGCATGACCGTGATGGCGTTAGGACGTTCGTACAAAGGAAGAAGATTTTAGGACAGCGGTCAATAACCCTTTTGGGTCATCGGATCACTTCCCCTCACACCGGAAACGTCAGGGCGATGCGCGTGCCCTCTCCCACGGCCGAGTCGATGCGCAGCGTGCCGTTCAATTGCTGCGCTCGCTGGTACAGGTTGCCCAATCCGTTGCGTTCGCGGGCCTTTTCAGAGGGCGCATTCAGGTCGAACCCGATCCCGTTGTCCTGGATCGCGAGGTGGAGTGATTGTCGATCGACACGAATCTCAATCCGCGCGTAGCTGCACTGTGCGTGCTTCACCAGGTTGTTGAGCGCTTCTTTGAAAATCAGGTAAAAGTCGCGGCGTTGTTCCATCGAGAGCGTCAGGTGGTCGACCTGTTCCGGCACCTGCACGTGGTAGTCGATGCCCTTGGCTTCCAGCAGCTCGGAGGCGTAGCGCGTCATGCGGGCGATGAGGTGCGCCAGCGCGTCGTTTTCGGGTTTGACGCTCCACACAATGTCGTCGAGCGAGGTACTGAGTTGGCGGGCATCGTCCACAATCCGCTCCAGAAAGGTCACCGACGGATGCGGGGTGGGCAGGTGCTGCCGCGCCATGGTACCCATGATGCTGATGCCGCTGAGCGAAGCGCCGATCTCGTCGTGCAGGTCGGCCGAAATGCGGTTGCGGACCTGCTGGAGCCGGAGGAGCTGGTTGATGCGGTAGCGGTAGAGGCTGTAGAGCAGGCCCAGCACGGCCACCACCACCAACAGGCGGAACGTCCATGTCTCGTAAAAGGCGGGGGCCACCCGAAAATGCAGTTGCAGGGTCTGGTCGTTCCAGTTGCCGAACGCGTCGGCCGCTTTCAGGTGCAGCGTGTAGGGGCCGGGGCTCAGGTTGGTGTACGACGCCAGGTGCTGCGGGCCGCTGTACTTCCAGTCGGTTTCCAGCCCTTCGAGGTAATAGGCGTACTGGTTGGTGGGCAGCTTGGGATAGTTGAGAGCCACAAAATCGACCGAAAAGGCATTTTCCGAACGCTTCAGGTGAATCGGTGTCGATCCTAAAAAGGGGCGTTCCTGTTCCTGCACCCTGAGGCTACTCACGGCCAGCGGCGGCGCCGGGTACGGTTGCCGGAGCAGGTCGACCCGCAATACGTTGAACCCGTTTTTCTGCCCGATCAAAAGTGCATCGCCCGCCCGGTTGGTAAACAGACGGTCCATCGTGTTGTTGCTCAGCAAACCGTCACCGACGGAGAAATGGAACAGGCGTTTTGTATCGGTCCGGTACGCGTGCAGCCCCTCGTAATTCCCGATCCACAGGTGGCCGTACCGGTCTTCCACCAGTCCCCGGTTCTCACGGTCCTGCAAGCCGCCCGCCGTGGTCAGTTGGCTGAGGCGTCGGCCGTTCGTGTCGGTTTCCGTAATCGCGCCCCAGCGTGCGGCCCACAGGTGGCCTTTCTGGTCTTCCAACAGCGTGTTGACCGTCGGGTAGTCCCCTCCGACCGAATCAAACAGCGTGAAACGACGGCGGGCTTCGTCGGCCAGGTAGATGCCGTTGTACGTCGCCAGCCAGACGCCCCCCCGGCGGTCCAGCAGCAGGTCGTTAATCAGGTTGTTGTGCTGCAACAGTTCCTGCTGTTGTGCCTGGCTCCAGGGCGTCACCTCCTGCGCTTCACCGTCGGCCGTTTCGGCCAGCACGTGAATCCCCTCGTCCGAATTGCCGATCCAGAGGCGCTGCTGCGGATCGAAGAATCCGTACATGAAAAAGGCCACCGAAAAGTACCGGTTCGCCAGGCGCGACAGCGGCGTTTCCAGAAAGGTGGCGCACGCCGGATCGTACACCAGCAGGCCCGGCCCGTTGTAGTGCCACTGGTTCACGCCAATCCACAGCGTGCCGTCGTCGCGCTGGGCTATCCACCGCGTTTCCGGTGCGGTGCCCGCCGGGGGAAAACGTACGAGCGAAAACTGATTGCTGGGGCGATGCCACCGCACCATACCGGTGTGCGACAACCCGAGCCAGTAGACATCTGCGTCCGCCTGGTCCTGCACGATCGTCGTGACGGTGACGGGCATGTCGACCAGCCCTTCCGGCAGGCGGATGGTCTGAATCAGGTTGCTGCGCGGATGGTATTTCAGAATTCCTTCCGACGTGCAAGCCCACACGATGCCTTCGGTCGTGTCGCGGTAGAGGGCGTTGACGCTGTAAGCGTCGGGGAAGAGATCCGGAAAGCGGTAGAATTGCCCCTGTTCCGGCCGGAACACGCTCAAGCCTTCGTCATCACCAACCCACAACAGCGGCCGACCGTTTTCGTCTTCTCCTTCGGCAACGGACAAGACGGCCGGATCGGTCGGGAAAAGTTCGTAGTCGTCGGTGTGGGGGTCGTACCGAAGCAACCCACCCCGCTGCGTGCCGATCCAGAGCTGACCCGCCCGGTCTACACACCCCTGCGTAAACACGGTTTCCAGCCGACGCGTGGTATCAGGACAATCCCGCCCCAGCACACACACGAGCGTATCGGCCGCCCGGTCGTAGCGAAACAGGCCGTTGTCGGCCCCGAGTACCCAAACGGTTCCCTCCCGATCTTCCAGAAACGAGGCTTTGACCATCACGTAGTTGGTCGGCCGGAACGGATAGTGGCGTACCTCTGCCGTGGTAAGGTTGATGCGGTTGGCGCCGTACCAGTCGCCGTACCACCCGTAGCCATCCGAGGCCCGGAAAAAGTGGCCGGTTTGAGGGGCAGGGGTCGGTTGCGCGCTCGGCACGGGCCGAAGCTGCAGGGTGATCGGGTCGATCGTGCAGACACCGTTCAGGTCGGTCGAAACCCACAGGCGGCCGCTGGAATCTTCGGCCAGCCCCGACACCAGTTCGGTTTCCGGTTCCAGAAAAGGCCGGAAGGTATTGCCGTCGTAACGCACCGGGCAGCGCCGCGTCCCGAACCACATGAAGCCCTGGTGATCTTTCGTGGCCGACAGCACCAGATTGCTGGGTAGGCCGTCCTCCGTCGTAATGGTCTCGAACGAAATGGCCGGAAGCTGCGCCGCCAGCGCCAGCGGCATCAAGTACCCCACCCAAAACCAGCGCCAGCGTACCATCGGAAGACGAGAGAAATGTGAGTCGGTTAAGGTAAGAAGTTCTTGGTTGCAGGTTTTAGAAAGTTTAGCGTTATGCGTTTAGAGTTCTGAGTTAAAAGCTTAAGGCTTAAAGTCAGATGCGTCACTATTGCTTTTTACGTTAAGCGTTGAGCTTTAAACTTTAAACTCTCTAGCCCTATGCTCTCCGCGCTAAGCCCCCCGCCCCCTTCACTCATTCAATAATTCATTCATTCGCTCATTTCCCTTTGTCCAGCGCATTGATTTTGGTGTACATCGTTCGGAAGGTATTCCAGGCGGTTTGGGTATCCGCCTCCTTGCTTTTCTTCCGCCCGTAAAAACCGTCCAGAAAATCGTCGGCCCCGGACCAGACGGTTTGCATCATCCCGTAGAAGCGGTCTTTCATCTCGTCGGTGGCAGCGGCACGAAACCGCAGCATGTCGTCGACCTGCACCAGGGCCACGTCGGGATTGCGCCACGGGCAGGTGATGACCCGGAAGCCTTTCATCGCGAAGTAAGCGGCGGTGGGGTCGGGCCGTTCGTAATGCCAGTCACAGATCACCACGTCTTTCGGAATCAGGTCGATGGCCCGATGAGTGTTGTTGAAGCTGGCCTCCCAGATGCCAAGCCCCGTCGTTTTGCCGTCGATCAGGCGATCGCCCCACATCCACAGTTCCTTTCCGGTCATGGCCAGGTGGTTGCGGATGCGCGTTACTTCGCCGGCGAACAGCTCCGCTTTGTCGCGGCCCGAACAGCGCGGACACTGGTCCTCGCCGAGGTAAAACACTTCGTCCATGCCCGCGTGAAACGCGTCGGTTTCGAACGCCTCCGTAATTTCGTCGACCAGGGCAAAGACCACGTCGTGTACGTCCGGATGCAGCGGGCAGTAGCTCTTGCAGTAAAGCCCATCTTCGTTCGGCCATTCGTAGTGCGCGGGCATCTGCACGGCGGGCGTCTCGTCGAATTGCGGATAAACGCGCAGCAGATTGGTTACCTTACTCGCCCACGACTGGTGCCCCAGCAGGTTAATCTGCGGAATCAGCCGAATGCCGTGGCGCTTACAGGCCTCGACCATCTTCTTCACGTCGGCCTTCGACAAGGCCCCTTCGTCCCGCAGTTCCGGGTGGCTCTCGTACTGGTAGTTATAATCGATCCGCAGAATAAGTGTATTCACCTGCCGGGGGGCCAGTTCGTTGTCGATGAACTTGACAAAATCAGCGACTCCGTCCGCCTGCGGACTCCCGATGCAAAAGCCCCGCACCAGCAGTAGGCTGTCGAGTGGCAGCTGCGCCAGGGAAGGACGGGCCCACAGGAGGATCCAGAAAAGCAGAAGAAGTGAGCGGGAGAATCGAGGGTTCATAGGAGAAAAACGGAAAATAAAGATTCGATCAAATTTTCAGGCGAATGCCGATGCGACGCAGCAGGTACGTGATGCCGACACACAACAACGCGAAGGCAAAGGCTTTCAGTAAACCGACCGCGCCGGTCAGCATCCAGCCGGGCCAGTGGATGCCCAGCAGCACCACGAACGCGTAAGCAAAATACGGAATCAGGTAGCACAGGAGGGTATCGGTTCCGGCGGGTCGGAGGGGCTGGAACCACCGCGCCTTGCCCGCCACGTCGACCAGCCCATAGACCGCCATGAACGCCAGCAAGGTCAGTCCGCTGCACAGGAACAGCCAGGGCGCCGTCGCTCCGATTTTGGAGATGCCCCACAGCGGCCGGGTCACAAACCCCAGGATCAGCAGCGTCAGCGCAAGGGCCCCGAAGGTGAGCATCGCGTTTCGCATCGCCTGTCGCCGTTGAAAATACTGGAAGAGCAGCGTCGTTAAGACGCCCCCCAGCGAGAACGCGACGAGCGTGCCGCCCCGAATCGCACCCGGAATCACGTCCCACCCTCCACCGTCTGGTACTAAACCTGCACTCGCGAGCATGCTCAGGCCCGTGAAGACGCCCCACGCAACCAGTGGCACCCAGAAGCGCTCTTTTGCCGCGACCATCACCAGGGCGCTGACCACGTACGACCAGCCGATCAGGCCCAGAATGCCCCACCAGTAGGTCGAGAAACGGGTAGTGCCCGCCTCGCCCCGGTAGAGGATCGCCAGCGTCATCAGGATCGCGACACCGACGAGTTGCAGCCCTCGGTGTACCCGGAGATTTGTCCCGGGACGGTCGACGTGCCAGATGAGAATGAACGACAAGCATGCCAGCGTATTCCACACCACACGGGGCATGCCGGTGGCCGCTTCGTGGAGGTTTTCGCCGTTCACCAGAAAGACGCCCATTACCAGCAGTGCGAGCGTCCGACTCAGTACGTGCAGCACCAGCCGTCCCTCCCGCTCGCCCTTCTTCCGCCGACTAGCGATGGCGAAGGGTATCGACATGCCCATGATGAACAGAAATGCCGGGAAGACCGTGTCGGCCAAGCCCATGCCGTCCACCCCGGCGGGCACGTGCTCTAGCCAGGTCGGCACATCGCGCAGCGACCAAAGGTCGTTTACGAAAATCATCAGCACCATCGTGAGAGCACGGAGGATGTCGATGGAAGCCAGGCGGGTCGGCGTGGCCTGCAACGCCGACGCCGGAGGAGGCGCGGGGGAAATCGTCAACGGTTGGGACATAGGAACAACATCGGCTGGTATGAAGTAGAGTAGCCCGGTACCACTTCCCTACTCCGTTCTTTTTCGGGCGAAAAAGTTCAAGGTTCGAAAGTTAAAGGTTGCACGCGTAACGCAAGAGAAAAGCCCTGCCTTGGAAGTAACTAGGCCAGCATCCGCCACCGGAAGGCAGCTCCTTTCCAGTGGCAAAAAGATCCTTGACAGGATGACAAAATGGATACCACGTTACTTCAGCGCCAAACGCTCCATGCCCTCGCTATGCGCTTAGCCCCCTGCCACTTCACACCTCAAACTTCGCACTTCACACTTCGCCGTCTGCTTGCTGCCTACTGAAGACTGCCCACGTTGCTCTATGCCCTCTGCCTCTACTCCACGCACTATTCACGCATTCACTCATTTCCACTGCCAGTCTTTGATCTCCGGCATGTCTTCGCCGTGTTGCGTGACGTAGTTTTTGTGATCGATCAGCTTGTCGCGAAGGAACTGTTTCGCGTAGGCGGCGTGCGCTCCGAGTTGCGGCAGGCGGTCGATGGCGTTACCGGCCAGGTGGTAACGGTCCAGTTGGTTGCGCACCACCATGTCGAACGGAGTCGTGGTCGTGCCTTCTTCCTGGTAACCGTGGACGTGGAAATTCTTGTGATTCGTCCGCTTGTAGGTCAGCCGGTGGACGAGCGACGGATACCCGTGGAAGGCGAAGATGACGGGCCTGTCGGTCGTGAAGAGGCGGTCGAAGTCGCGGTCGTTCAAACCGTGCGGGTGCTGGTCCGGCGACTGGAGCGTCATCAGGTCGACGACGTTGATCACCCGGATCTTCAGGTCGGGAACGAGGGATCGCAGCACGGTGACGGCGGCCAGGGTTTCCAGCGTCGGTACGTCGCCCGCACAGGCCATGATCAGGTCCGGCTCTCCGTCCTCGTCGTTGCTGGCCCACGCCCAGATGCCCAACCCAGCGGTGCAGTGCTTCACGGCGGCGTCCATGTCGAGCCACTGCGGTGAAGGCTGCTTGCCCGCCACAATCACGTTCACATAGTTGCGGCTGCGCAGGCAGTGGTCGGTGACCGACAGCAGCGTGTTGGCATCGGGCGGCAGGTAGACGCGGATCACGTCCGCCTTTTTGTTGACCACGTGGTCCAGAAAGCCCGGGTCCTGGTGCGAGAAGCCGTTGTGGTCCTGCCGCCAGACGTGCGAAGTGAGTAGGTAATTGAGCGAGGCAATGGGCCGACGCCACTCGATTTCGCGGGTGACCTTCAGCCACTTCGCGTGCTGGTTGAACATGGAGTCGATGATGTGGATGAAGGCCTCGTAACAGGAGAAAAAGCCGTGGCGACCCGTCAGCAGATAGCCTTCCAGCCAGCCTTCGCAGAGGTGTTCGCTGAGTACTTCCATCACCCGCCCGTCTGGCGAGACGTCGTCGTCCGAAGGATAAATTGCTGCCGTGGAGGTCCGGTCCGTGACGTCGAACAGGGCGTTGAGGCGGTTCGAGGCCGTTTCGTCCGGCCCCATCACCCGGAAGTTGCGCTGGTCCCAGTTCTGTTTCATCACGTCGCGCAGCAAGCCACCCATCACCCGCGTGGCCTCTGCCGTGGTTGCGCCCGGCTTCTTCACTTCGACCGCATGGGCTTTGAAGTCGGGCATTTTCAGGGCCTTCAGCAGCAAACCGCCGTTCGCGTGCGGGTTAGCCCCCATCCGCCGATGGCCCCGAGGGGCCAGTTCGGCCAGGTCGGGAATCAGGGTACCGTTCGCGTCGAACAGTTCCTCCGGTCGGTAGCTCTTCATCCAGGCTTCCAGTTGCTTCAGGTGTTCGGGTTTCGAGGCCAGCTCCGACAGCGGCACCTGATGCGCCCGCCACGTCCCTTCCACCGGTTTTTCGTCCACTTCGGCCGGACCGGTCCAACCTTTGGGCGTCCGCAGCACAATCATTGGCCAGCGCGGTCGCTCCGCAAAGCCTTCGTTACGCGCCCGGTGCTGAATCTGGTAGATCTTTTCCCGGACGGTATCGAGCGTGGCGGCAAATTGCTGATGCACCGTCTCCGGATCGTCGCCTTCCACGAAGTGAGGGTCGTAGCCGTAGCCCCGAAACAGGGCGTCCTGTTCTTCGCGTGAAATGCGCGCCAGCACCGTCGGTCCCGCAATCTTGTAGCCGTTCAGATGGAGGATGGGCAGCACCGCGCCGTCGTGGACCGGATTCAGAAATTTGTTGGAATGCCAGCTCGTCGCCAAAGCTCCAGTTTCGGCTTCGCCGTCGCCGATCACGCAGGCCACCAGCAGATCGGGATTGTCGAAGGCCGCCCCGTAGGCATGCGCCAGCGAGTAGCCCAGTTCACCTCCTTCGTTGATGGAGCCGGGCACTTCGGCCGCGACGTGGCTCGGAATCCCGCCGGGAAACGAAAATTGCTTGAATAATTTCTGCATCCCGGCTTCGTCCTGCGATACGTCCGGGTATAATTCGCTGTAGGTTCCTTCTAAGTAGGTGTTGGCCACCAGGCCCGGCCCGCCATGCCCCGGCCCGGTGATGTAGATCACGTTGAGGTCGTGCTGCCGAATGAGTCGGTTCAGGTGAACGTAGACAAAGTTGAGGCCCGGTGTGGTGCCCCAGTGGCCCAGCAGTCGGGGTTTGACGTGGTCGAGGGTGAGAGGCTCTTTCAGGAGCGGATTGCCGTAGAGGTAGATCTGCCCGACCGAGAGGTAGTTGGCCGCCCGCCAGTAGGCGTCCATTTTGCGTAGCTCGTCCGGCGAAAGGGGTGCATTCGTCATGGTGCGTAAAAAGATTGAGGAATTGTGGAGCGGTAAAAAGTATGACCGTCAGCTACTTAGCCGGAGGGCTTTTGCAGATCGGTCTTTTCTGAGTACGCAAGAAGTAACCCGGGCGTTCGGAGCCCGTACACTCGAAGCAGATGTACGGCAGGACACACGCCCCACGGCACGGGCTGGCTCACCACTGAACGGGTAAGCGAAGCGGGTTACCGATTAGCTCCCCGCACTGAACGGTTTCGGGCAGGGGGCGCTTGGGTCAGGTCAACTGATTTGGTATCTTTATCTTACAAAAATGGCGCCTTGTGCCATCAGCATGCATTATCTAACTTTTATGATCGCTAGTATTACCAGTACCACCACCACATGAGCACTGTAACGACTTCACCACCCAAACACTACATTCTTCGCAACAACGCAGAAATTCACCGCAAAGCCGTAAGCACCATCAAGAATAAACTCAAAACCACGCGGCGCATGCTGGTCCCCATCTTTTTGTACCACCGCCGCGACATTCTGTTGCAGGAGCTTGCGTTTTTACAATCGTGCCAGTATCCGCCGGAAAACCGCGCGCTGCACGAATTATTTGTGGAAGTAAGTGACACCCCTCGCCCCACCCAGCACGACTGGCAACGGTGGCGCGACGCGCTTACGCCCCTGGTCGAGGCGCTTTACGCCGACGTTACCGAGAAGCTAACCACAATCTGACCGCATTTGGCACCTGCCTGCAGCACGCATACCCCGGCAGGTGTCCACTTTTTTTTGAGGGCCGACGCGCGGCTACCTTTTCTACACATCATTTTTGGAACGCCCGTGCAGGAGCCGGAAGAAAGGGAGCTTTCGCCGGCAAGGTCGGTCGGGGCAATACATCCCCCACGTTCCCCACCGACGAAACGCTACCCCGGAAACTGCTGCTGTATGCTCAGCGCAGTAGATCAATGCGTTGGTGCAACAGGCCTGTGCTGGCCCAAATAAGCATGAAACGCGTGGTGAGTGGCGTCGCATTGTTACGCAGCGGACCCGTCGTTCGTAGGTAAACCCGATTTTGTTGTGGCTCCGAACGTCGCGAACGTCCGTTCGATGGCGGTGGTGGCGCTTTCGTCCGGGAGGTGAGTCGTTCTGACGTCGGCTTTTCGGCAAGAGAAAAAGTTATCCGTGTGTGCTGTGCACGTTCTTGTTTCGCTGGTTATTCCTTTCCTAACCCACCTACTTCCATTTTGTTTCGCCCGCACCGCAAAAAGGGCTCCTTCCAGGGCAGCCAGCGCCCGTGGGTCCGACGGCTGTCCCACAACCGAAAAGGCGACGCCCGTCGGTCAGGCCTGGCCCGCTCCGACGCACGTCGCCTTTTGCTAACACGACCGGTGTATTGCGCTCAGTACCGCAATACAGCCATCACCGGAAAGTGATCGGACGGGTAGCGGCCGTAGTAGGTATCGGTCAGCAGTCCGTAGGTGGCCACCTGAAACTGGTCGCTTACAAACACGTGGTCGATCCGCTGGTCGTCGATGGGCCGGTAGCCGAATCCGTTAAACGAACCGTTGTTGTCGTAGACCCGCTGCGCCGTGTCGTGGGTATCGTGCAACTCCGGCGAATCGCGGAAGATTTTGTAAGCATCGCTGTCTTGCCCCAGGTTCAGGTCGCCCGTCAGAACCACCGGCGCATTGCCCGCAATCTCCTTGATTTTCCGGACGATCAGCTTCGCGCTGTTTTTGCGCGCCTCCACGCCTACGTGGTCGAAGTGGGTGTTAAAAAAGTAAAACGTTTTGCCCGTGGCTTTGTCGCGAAACTGCCCCCACGTACAAATGCGAGGCAGCGCCGCGTCCCAGCCTTTCACGGGCTTGTCGGTGGTTTCGGCCAGCCAGAACGTGCTTTGCTTCAGCACCTCGAAGCGATCTTTCTTGTAGAAAATGGCCGAATACTCGCCTTTCTGTTTGCCGTCGTCGCGGCCTACGCCAATGAAGGCATAGCCAGGCAGTTTTCCGCTCAGGTCCTGCATCTGATGGTGCAGGGCTTCCTGCACGCCAAAGATGTCGAAGTCGTGGAACTGCACCAGTTGGGCGACAAACGGATGGCGTTTGGACCAGCGGTCGAGGGTGTCGCTGGCAGCATCGTAGCGGATGTTGTAGGTCGCGACGCGGAGATCCTGCGAACAAAGGCTGCTCAGGGTCAACAAAGACATCAGCACAAAGGGGAAAAGAAAGGTACGGGACATGAAATGAAAATTGGGATAAAGAAGTACTCAGATTAATACGTAAGCTCGGCCACGACGGGCAAATGATCGGATGCTGCCTCGTGGTTGATCACTTGATGGTCTACCACCCGAAACGGAGGCTCGCCCCGAAACGCCAGAAAGTCGATGGCTTTTTCCGGCCGGTCGATGGGAATGGTCGGCGCGCAGTCGTGGCAGGTACGGGTAAAGGCGGCATCGAGGGTACGGATCACGCCCGAATGGGGCGTGGCGTTAAAATCGCCCCCGATCAGCCACGGCAGCGAATCGGCCGCGGTCCGTTGCACAATCGCGTCGATCTGCAACTGGCGGTTGGTAGAATCGCGACCGGCATCGAGGTGCGTCGACGCAAAGCGAATCGCCCGGCCGTTGGGCAACTGCACCCGCGCCGTGGCCAGCACCCGCGGTTCGCTGGGCGGTGCCGGTTGGGCGGGCAAAGGCATCACCTGCGTTTCCGACAGAGGAAAGCGCGACAGAAGGGCCACGCCGTAGCCGCCCCCGTCGTAGTCCATCGCCTTCCCGAAATAGACGTGCATGTCCAGCGCTGCCGCCAGGCGTTCTGCTTCGTCGACCTGCCCCGCCCGTGCCGTTCGGACGTCTACCTCCTGCAACGCCACCAGATCGGGGCGCTGCCGGCGAATCACGTCGGCGATGCCTTCCACGTCGATTTGGTCGGGCTGCCCCGGCGGATTGGCGTGGTGAATGTTGTACGTCATTACGCGCAACGTTGCGCCCCCGGCAACCGCCGCCGTATCGGCCGAGGTGGCCTGCGCATCCGACGCCGAAGTGCAGGAAGCCGCCCCGAGGACGATTCCTCCCAGAGCGGCTCCTGTCAACACACTACAAAAAAAGCGGTACCTCATGACCAACGCGTTGGGGCTACCAGCCCGGATTCTGCTCCAGGTTCGGGTTCAACAACAGTTCCGTGATCGGCAGCGGGTAAAGGTAGTCTTTACTTTCGTCAAACGCCCGGCTGATGCCGGGTTGCGGGTCGATCAGCCCGTTGGCGTCGAGCACCACGTTTTCGCCCAGCTTCAGAAACTGGATGCCGTTGGGTTTAGAGGCAGGTTCTTCGGTATACAGCACCACGTCCACATCGCCGTCGCCTTCCAGGTCGTACTCACCCGGACCGGGGAAGTACATCCCCCGGAAAGGTTGCAGCAGCTTCTGCCCTTCTTTCCAGCGCATCAGGTCGTCCCAGCGCAGGTTTTCCATGAACAATTCGATGCGCCGCTCACGACGGATCTCCAGAATAACGCCCTGGTTCCCCCCTTGCGCGACGTGGACGTACTGCGCCGCCAGAAACGGGTCGGGATCGGCATTGGCCGCGGCCATGTCCAGATGCGGCATCGCCACGCGGTCGCGCAGCAAGTTGATCGACCGATCCAGGTCGCCCTGCGTCAGGATACCCAGCTCCGCTTTGGCTTCCGCAAAGTTGAGCAGCACCTCGGCGTACCGGAACAGCGGCAGGTCGGTAATCGACTCGTCGTTGCTGTCGTAGCGCGGCTCGGTCACGTACTTGGTCAGTTGGTAACCCGTCACCGTTGCGCCCAGGTTCGGCGGCACCACTTCGGACGTGCCGATGCGACGGTAGCCGGGCGTGCGGATGGTCTGCGACAGACGCGGGTCGCGGTTGGCAACTTCCTCCACAAACGGCATCTGGTTGTAGTTGGGCTGGTCCGTAAAGCGCGAGCCGTCGGCCATCAGGTAGCTATTCACCAGATCTTTGGGCATCCCCGGCATGCCGTACGACGACGTAATCGTGTAGTAGTTGACGTTGTGGTCGATGGCCTGCTCCGTATTGAACTCCCGCGCCAGAATCATCTCCGCGCCGATGGCATCGTGCGACGCGAAAAATTCCCGGTAAACCGTGGCAGGATCGCCCATATACAGCTGGTACGTGCCGGAGTTCATCAGTTCGTCGGCCGACTGCCAGGCCGCTTCCAGAAACTTCTCGGCCCCGTCCAGGCCGTGGTACTTGCGGAACGTGCCCTCGTAAAGCGCCGCCCGCGATTTGAGTGCCAGCGCGGTCCATTTCGTCACGCGGTACACTTCCGCCCCGCTGTTCATGTTCGCGATGGCGAAGTCGAGGTCGGCCATTACCGAATCCATCACCAACTGACGCGCGTCGCGCGGTTTGAGCAACGCCGCTTCGTCGGTCGGATCAACCGGCTCCGAATACCACGGCACATCGCCGAACTGCCGCACTTTGTTGTAGTAAAAGTAGGCGCGGAAAAAGCGGGCCACGCCACCGTAGTGCTTCTTGGCCGCTTCGTCGGGACAGCGCTGGTAGTTGATCAGGAAGTAGTTGATCTCCCGCAGGTCGTTCCACGTCCAGCCAGCCCCCGAGGCATCGGTCGGCACCACCCGCGCGCCACGCACCCGTTCGGAGGGCGAGTTCTGAATGATGTTGTCCGAATCGGCATCGCCGTTGTAGATGCCTTCGGCCGGAAAGGTCAGGTAAAACGAGTTGGTATAGAGTTCCAGATCGCTCGCTTTCTGGAAGAACGTTTCGGGTGTCACTTCCGCCAGCGGTTCCAGGTCCAGGTCGTTCTCGCAACTGCCCAAGAAGGTCAGCGCCGCCCCCAGACACACCCACGTGGCGAAGGATTTCAGGAAAGTTTTCATGAGTTCAGTAAATCGAAGAATGATTAAAAATTGACGGACAGTCCGAACGAATACGCTTTGCTGAACGGATACGTCTGTGCATTGGAGCGGTCGTCGGCCGTGACGGTGCGCGACAGGTCCACGCCGCTGGAGGCTGCCTCGGGATCGACGTAGTCGGTCAGCTTGCTGAACGTCAGCAGGTTTTCGCCACTGATGTAGATGCGTACACGGTCCAGGTGGACGCGCTGTGTCAGTTGCGTCGGGAAGGTGTAGCCGATGCTGAGGTTTTTCAGCCGCAGGTACGCGACATTTTGCAGGTAGCGGTCGTTCTGTTCGTAGAGTTCGCTGCCGCTGCTCAGGGCCGTATACCCGCGCAGGCGAGGAAAATAGGCGTCAGGATTTTCGGGGGTCCAGATCTCGTCGACCAGGTCTTTGCGGATGAACGACACGTACGGACGGCAGTACATCGCCCAGAACAGGCGGGAATCGTTGCCCGGGTACCAGTCCTGCTTGCCGATGCCCTGGAAGAAGACCGAGAAGTCGAAGTTATTCCAGTCGGCACGTACGGAAAAGCTATACGGAAGCTGGGGCGCGGCATTGCCGATGATGCGGCGATCGCCGGGGTTGGCCAGCGTGTTGTTGCCCTGGCTGATTTCGCCGTCGCCGTTCAGGTCGGCAAACTTCATGTCCCCCGCCAGCAGGTGTCCGTTCTCGCCCGGCGAGGAGTTGATCCGGCCGTTTACCCGCCGTTGGTCGACCGGGTAGTCGCTCGCCTCCTGATCCGACTGGAACAGACCGTCGATGTGGTAGCCCCAGATTTCGCCGATGGTCTGGCCGACGTAGTAGTCGCCCAGGTAGTTATTAGGATTGTCGAAGCGCGTGATTTTGGTCAACTGGTTGGCCAGGTTGCCGGTAAACACCAGATGCAGGGGCTTGTTGCCCAGCGGAATGCTCTGCTGGTAGGTCAGCGTCAGCTCGAAGCCGCGGGTCCGCAGGTCGGCGGCGTTTTCCTGCGGCGAGCCAGTGCCCAGCACCGCCGGGAGGGTTCGGCCCTGGGTCAGCATGCCGATGGTGTTGCGCTGGAACACGTCCACGTTGGCGCTCAGGCGATTGCGCAGCACCGCCACGTCCATGCCGACGTTGGTCGTCGTGACGCGCTCCCACGTAATGTCGACCGGATTCAGGCCCGGAGGCGTGATGTACTCCAGCTTGCTGCCATTGATGGCATACGACCCCGAAGTAGCTTTGTTCAGCGTCGGGATGTAGGCGTAGGTACCCACCTGCTGGTTGCCCAACCCTCCGTACGACGCCCGGAATTTCAACTCGTCGAACACGTTTTTCAGCCCGGACAGGAAGGGTTCGTTGCTCACGTTCCACCCCGCCGATACCGACGGAAAAAATCCCCAGCGGTACTGACTCGGGAACCGCGACGTCCCGTCGTAGCGACCGTTCACTTCCAGCAGGTAGCGGTTGTCGAAGTCGTAGTTGACGCGGAAAAAGTAGCCGCGGATGGCCCACTCGGAGGCGGTGCCGTACGCTTCGGGATCGCTGCTGCCCAGGTCAAGTTCGTTCAGGTCGTCGGACAGGTTGTTTTTCTTCCGTGCATCCTGCGTCGTGTATTTTTTGTACTCGCGGTTCACGCCGACCATCTCTTTGAAGTGGTGCCGCCCCGCGTTGTGCTCGTAATTGGCGTAGAGGTTCAGCGCCGTGTAGGTATCGAAGCCGGAGACTTTCCGCAGCTGGTCGTTGCCCAGGTAGCTGATCTGGTCCGGGTAGATCGACCACGGACTCAGGGTACTGCGCTGCGTCTGTTGCAGAAAATCCCAGCGATTCGTGTAGTTGAACTTGACGCTCAGGCCAGGCACGGGCGTAGGGGCCAGGGTGGCTCCCACCGTGTTGATGAGCTGCTGCTGGCCGATGGTTTCGATCGATTTGCCGTAGAGCAACGACGCAAACACGCCGTCGCCGATGGTGTAGTTGTTGAGTTCGGTACGGAACGTGGCCGTTCCGTCAGGGTTCTGCGGCACGTACGACGGCAGCGCGTGTACCCAGATCAGACTGCCCCAGGGCTCGCCCCAGCCGTACATGCTGCCGCCGTGCGAAAGCTGATCGCTCGTGTTTACCTGCAGGTTTTCCGACAAGGTCAGCCAGTCGTTTACTTTCAGGTCGACTTTGCCGCGCGCGTTGTACGAGTCGTACGTGTCTTTCTGCACGTTCAGGATGCCCAACTGCTTGTAAAAGCGGCCGGACAACAGCACACTCAGGCGGTCGGTCCCGCCGGTCAGCGAAAGGTTGTGCGTTTGCGTAGGCTGCCACTTGCGGAACATCGTGTTCCACCAGTCGGTGTTGCCGTAGTAGATGTACTGGTCGCGGCCGCCCCGGTTGTCGACCACCACGTCGGGCAGCGACGGATCGGTCGAGCGCCGTTGCAGTTCTTCGTAGTCGGCGGCGTTGTAACCGGTGTAGTTCCGCCCGGTGGAGACCCGGAACGACTCGTCGACCAGTTGGGTAGCCAGGTAAGGGTCTTTCACAAAATCGGTGTTGGTCGTGGTGGTCTGCCACGCAAAATTGTTGCTGTAGCTAACGCGCATCCGCCCCGACTGTGCCGCCTTGGTGGTGACCAGAATCACGCCGAACGAGCCCCGCGCGCCGTAAATGGCCGAGGCGGCGGCATCTTTCAGCACCGTGACGGACTCCACGTCGTTCGGGTTGATCTTGTTGATGTCACCTTCCACCCCGTCGACCAGGACGAGCGGATTGCCCCCGTTGATGGACGTAAAACCGCGGATGTTGATGCGGGGCGTCGCACCCGGGTTCCCGCTGGTGCGCGCAATGTTGAGGCCGGGCATGGTCCCCTGCAAGCTTTGCGTCAGGTTCGGGTTGGGGCGGCGCTCGATGTCTTTGGGCTCCACCTGCGACACCGCGCCCGTCAGGTTCGCTTTTTTCTGCGTGCCGTAGCCGACCACCACGATTTCATTCAGACTCTGTACGTCTTCGAAGAGGGTTACGTCCAGTTCGTTCTGCGTCCCGAGCGTCAGCTCCTGCGTCTGGTAGCCGACAAACGAGATCACCAGGGTGGGCGTGCCTTCGTCCTGCACGCGCAACACAAACCGCCCGTCAATGTCGGTGATGGTGCCCAGTGTGCTGCCTTTTACCAGCACCGATACGCCCGGAATGGGCTCGCCGGCTTCGTCGTGCACGCGACCGGTCACGTCTCGTTCCACCGCCTTCGGCTGAACGCCGGGACGCTCCAGCGCTACCGAAATCAACTCCTCGCGCTGCCGGAACCGCAGCGGCGCTTCAGCCTGCAATTGGCTGAGGACCTCCTTCAACGTCAGGTGATTCCCCACGATGGAGAACGTCTGGTCAAGCTGCGCCACCTCGTCGGTATACGCGAAGCGGTAGCCGGAGCGCGCTTCGATGGCCCGAAACAGCTCGGGCAGGCGGGCGTTGCGCAGGGTGAGTGCAAAGGCGTTGGGGTCCTGCTGTGGCGACGTGCCATAGAAAGCCAGCGGCAACGGTTGCGCCCTCAGAGGCTGCGACCACAGGCCCAGGCAGGAAAGCCAGATCAATACGATCCTGCACCCCGGACCGAACAGTCGGGTACGTACGTGTGTGTTCATGGGTAAACTCAGTTATGGATTAGGTTCTGTCAGAAAAATGCGTTGGTGGTCTCCGATTTCGTAGTGGAGATTGAGCAGAAACGTCATGCTTTCCAGCACTTGGTCGAGGGGTTGTTTTTCGTAGCGTGCGGTGATGGTGCGGGTGGTGGGACGCGCACGCGAAATGATTTCGACGCCGTACCAACGCTCCAGTTGCGTCAGGGCCTGTGCCAGCGGCAGATTCTCGAAGATCAGTACGCCTCGGGTCCATCCGTAGTCGTCGGGCGAACCGGGTTGTTTTACCAGGCGATGCGTCTGCGCGTCGAGCGTAGCCTTTTCGTCGGGTTGCAAGCGGACGGCATGGCCCGCGGTGGTCACCTCTACACGCCCGGTGGCCACCGCGACGGCGTAGTGTTGATCGTGGGTCGTCACGTTGAACGAAGTGCCTAGTACCTGCGTCTGCACCTGATCCGTGTCGACAAAAAACGGGCGCGTCGTGTCACGCTGTACGTTAAAAAACGCTTCCCCCCGCAGATAAACCCGGCGTTGCACCGCCCCGAAGGGCACTTCGTAGCGCAACTCGCTGTCGTAGTTCAACTGCACCTCGGAACCGTCGGGCAGAGTGACCGCGCGCTGTTCGCCCGCTTGTGTAACGATTCGGTGCTGCTGCGGAGACGCCGGCAGCGCCGCCACGGGAGTTTCTTCCGGCAGGTAATACCCCACCACGCCGCCCAACAGGGCCAGCAACACCACCGAAGCGGCGACCCACCAGCGCGGCGCAAGGCGGCGCGCGGTTTTCTCTGCGCGTTGCGCCCGGTGCAGGTTCCGCAACATGCGGTCGCGGATCGCCTCGGCCGGTTCGGGCAGTTCTTTAAATACTTCGGCGGGGTCCTGCTGCTGCCGGGCTACCCAACGGTCCAGCACCTCCCGTTCGTGCGGGGTGGCGTCTCCGTTCAGGTAGCGTTGCAGTGCCGACTGCCAGTGGCGTTGTTTGCTCATGGGGTTCGCGTCTCATCAGGAAGTCTCCAAAACCACCCCGACTACGTAGTGCAAACCGGTTAAGAAACTGTTAAGAAAACGACAGCAGAAGTAACCCTACGATAACAGGCTTCAGGTTGCTTCGCAGTAACTTATTGGCCTGGTACAGGTGCTGCTCGACCGTCCGGTCCGAAATGCAAAGGCGCTCGGCGATCTCGCGGGTGCTCAGCCCTTCCTCCCGTTTCAGTTGGTAGACCTCCCGGCAGCGGGGCGGCAGTTCCTGCACCGTCTCGTGCAGAAGTTCCTCCAGTTCCTGGGCGACGTACTGCTCTTCTGGCGAGGGGTGCCGGGCCAGTTTTTCCAGGATTTCCAGGTTGCGTTCGTGGAGGCGGGTCCGCGACAGGGCCGTGAAGGCTTTGTTTTTGATCATCCGGATCAGAAACGCCTCGGGATTTTGCAGGGAGAGCTCGCGGCGGCGGTGCCAGAGGTCCATAAAAATTTCCTGCACCAAGTCTTCGGCCATCTGTTGGTCCTGCAGCAGCCGGTAGGCCAGCGCAAAACACTGCTGCCAGTGCGCTAGAAATAACTCGTTGAACGTCTCGTGGGTAACGTGCGTAGGGCGTAGAGTGATTTCCATAAGTAGCAATGAAGCCACAAAGGAACAGAGGAATCGCCTTTGGCAGCGGAAGAAGCAGGTTATCGAACTGTTAATTCTCCGTAACCCGGGCCCGCCGGCCGCACAACTTCATCAGTGGTTGTTGAGTTCTTACTAGCACGACCCGGCCGCTTCGTTTAGCTTCGCAACCAAATCGGTGGCGGGTGAGACGAAGTAGTGCCTGCGCGGAAGAAAAGCCTTTTCGCTGCGTTGAGGCCTTATCTGTACGATGGCCTCCCCGCTTCTTCTGCTAGCTTACCCCTCGGCTTCACCGGCCACCTCGCACCGTTCCGAATTCGTAACTTAATCACGTTCTAACGCTCAGTACCCATGACACGCTCCCTTGCCCTGCTCCTGCTGCTCTTTCTTTCCGGCCCGCTTTTTTCGCAACACAAAACCCAAAACGTAGTCTTGATCACGCTCGACGGCATGCGCTGGCAGGAAGTGTTCGGCGGAGCGGTCGATAGCCTGATGCTGAACCGGGAATTTGTCGAAGATACGGCCGGGCTGTATGCGCAATTTTCGGCCGCCACGCCCGCACAGCGCCGCGAAAAGCTGATGCCGTGGTTCTGGAGCACGCTGCAGCAAAAAGGGCAGTTGTACGGCAACCGCTGGCTGGGCAACCAGGTCAACGTTTCCAACAAGCACTGGTTTTCGTACCCGGGCTACAACGAAATTCTGACTGGGTTTGCAGACCCGCGCATCCACTCGAACGACAAGGTGGAGAACCCGAACGTGACCGTGCTGGAATGGCTCAACCAACAGCCCGACTTCCGCGGCAAAGTGGCGGCCTTTGGGTCGTGGGACGTGTTTCCCTACATCGTAAACGAAAAGCGGAGCGGTGTGCCGGTCAACGCCGGTTTCGAGACCGCCACCGGCTCAGGCCTGAGCGACAAAGAACGGTTTCTGAACGAGCTGCAACCCGAAATTCCGTCGCCCTGGGGATCGGTGCGCCTCGATGCCTTCACGCACCACTACGCCCTCGAGTACATGAAGCGGCAGCATCCGCGCGTGGTGTACATTGCCTACGGCGAAACCGACGACTTTGCGCATGGCGGCCACTACGACCAGTACCTGCGTTCTGCCCAACGGACCGATGCGTTCATCAAGGCGCTGTGGGACTACGTGCAGTCGGATCCATTTTACGCAGGCAACACGACGTTCCTCATCACCACCGACCACGGACGCGGCTCTACGCGCGACGGCTGGAAGCACCACGGCACCGACCACCCAGGGGCCGATGCCATCTGGTTTGCGATGATCGGGCCCGACACGCCGGCCAAAGGCGAAATGAAAACCCAGGGGCAGTGGTGGCAGAACCAGTTCGCCAGTACCTTGGCCTCGCTGCTGGGCAAACAGTACAGCAACAAACAGGCGGTCGGCAAACCGATTCCGTAAGGGCGCACGCCGGGGCGGGTCTTGTGACGTCAGGTTTAGGTTTCTGTTAATTCTCGGTGCGGGACTGTCTTCTCTCCTACCCGTTTTTTAGCTTGCTGCTCCCACCCTTCTTCGGCTGCAAACGCCCTCGCGGGCTGCCCTGCGTATGACCAAGCGCGCTACATCGTCCGAACGGGCACTGGGTTTTCCGGTAGTTTCACGGCATTCTGTCACACCGGTGAAACCCAACGCATTCATGCCCGAATCTGTCTCGCTGCCCGATCCTGCGCACCCCTTCCCGCTTTCGCAACTTCTTCAGATCGAACCGCCTCCCACGCCCGACGATTTTGCCGCTGTCTGGCGGGAGCGTTACCGTCAGGCGCGGGCCGTCCACCCCAAACCGCGGATCATTCATACCGGCACCGCACATCCCGACTTCGAACTTTACGACCTTCAGTACCAATCGACCGATCAGGTCACCCTCGGGGGATGGGTGTTGATTCCGAAACACGAGCCGGTGCGGCGTGGCGTGGTGGTCGGGCACGGCTACGGCGGCCGCGATGCACCCGATTTTCACCTGCCGATTCGGGAAGCGGCGCTGTTGTTTCCCTGCTTCCGGGGCCTTTCGCGCAGCCCTCACCCACCGATTTCCCCCGATCCGCAGTACCACGTGCTGCACGACATCGACCGCCCCGACCGCTACATTTTGCGGGGTTGTACCGAAGATCTTTGGTTGGGCGTTTCGGCATTGCTGCACCTGTTTCCGGCCGTAGCCGGGCACGTAGGTTACCTGGGCATCAGCTTCGGGGGAGGCATCGGGGCGCTGGCCCTGCCGTGGGATCTGCGCATCCGGCGGGCGCACTTCAACGTGCCTACGTTCGGCCATCATCCGCTCCGGATGCAGTACCCGACCTACGGCAGCGGGGCGGCCCTGCAAAGTTACCAGCAGCGGCACGGCGATGCGCTCTCTACCCTCGCCTATTACGACGCGGCCGTGGCGGCCCGGTTCGTGCAGGTGCCCGTCCATGTGGCGGCCGCCCTCTCTGACCCCATGGTGACGCCGCCCGGACAATTTGCCATTTACAACGCCCTTCCCCACCCCAAACAACGCTACGTGCTGCGGCACGGCCACGCGGAATACGAAGGCCAGGCCCAAGAAGAGGAAGAACTACTGCAGGACCTCAACGCTTTTTTTCATGACCTATGAACCGTGAATACCATCGTTGGTACAGTCACCGCCTCGGGCGCGACATGGAGCTGCTGGTGTTTGGACACGCCGGGGCCAAAGTGCTGATCTTCCCGACCCGCGACGGGCGCTTCTACGAGTACGAAAACCTGGGGCTGGTGCAGGCGCTGGCCCCGAAAATCAACGCGGGGCAACTTCAGCTCTACTGCCTCGACAACCTCGCTGGCGAAACGTTCTACTGCCACTGGCGACACCCGGCCGACCGCATCCAGCGCCACATTCAGTACGAAGAGTACATTCTGCAGGAAGTGATGCCGCTGATGGCCCGCAAAAACCACCACCCCTGCACCATCGCCCACGGTTGCAGCCTTGGCGCCTATCTGGCCACCAACCTGGCGTTTCGACACCCGCACCTGTTCCGGAAACTGTGCGCTTTTTCGGGGCGTTACGACCTGACCCACGCGGTCGAATTTTTCTCGAATCTGTTCGAAGGCTACTACGACGAGAACATCTACTTCCACACGCCCCTGCACTACCTGCCGAACCTGCACCGCGAAGAACACCTGCACTACCTGCGCAACATGGACATGGTATTCACCATCGGGCGGGATGATCCGTTTTATTCAAGCAACCGCTACCTCAGCCAGCTGCTGCGCGAAAAGGGCATTGGCCACGCGCTGCACGAGTGGCACGGACGCGCACACCGGGGTCGCTACTGGCGCGAGATGGCTCCCTTGTTCGTCTGAGGTGGCCGCGGCGTCTGCCTTATTCTTCGCTTTTTTTCGGCTTCATCCTCAGCAACTTAGCCCTGCACCGCTGGCCGCAACCGGGAATTCAGCGGGGCAAACGGGCAGATTTTCGGTAGGTTTGTGCCCTGAATCTGTCTGTCACCTCGTCTGCTCCTCATGAATACCGCTCTGAGCCTCCAACTCATCGCCGTAATTTTTAACCTGATTGCGATTCTTAGTCTTTGCATCGGCTGTTGGATTCTGCTCGAAATTCTTCGCCAGGAAGGCCCAAAATGGTTCAACAAAGAGAATATGGTTCAGCCCTGAAGCGAGCTGCGGCCGCGTGTTGCTTCTCACGTCATCCGCACAAGCTCTGTCGATTTCCTGACCCTGTTTTCTCCCGGTTTACAAGCTTGCCGCTTGCACATCCGGCATCAGTACTCCTGACGTAAGTTCAGCCGCAAAAGCGATCTGCCCGACCTACGACCAACGCGTCTACTTGCGTTCCGGCAACGGCTTCCCTGCCAAACGAACGTATGCGCACGTACCTTTTTGAAACCGACGAATTCGGGCTATCAGACGAAGGCATTCACCTGCTGAGAAGTCGCTTCAACTACGCGACAATCCATTTTCATCAGATCGACCGGCTGCGCATTGAGCGCGCCCATCTGGCCAACCACGGGTTCTGGCTGCTGATGCTGGGGATAGCGTCACTTCTGTTTTCGGCCTTTTACACGCTGGTGCTGTACGAGGTGTTCACCGACGACGCGCCGCAACACGTTTATCTCGAAGAACTGCTGGTGCCCTTTCTGCCGTTGGTGTTCGGCCTGTTTGTGGTGCGGGCGTCATTTCGTAAGGGCTGGTGATGCGCGTCGTGTCCCGGCGTCAGAAAACAAGGCTGCCCCTGACGGACTTCGAAAAGCAAGGCCAGCTCTCCGACTTTCTGAACATGCTCAAAGCACGTATCGATCCACGCACAACGGCGCTGGAGATCGCCACCTTTGGATCAAGGTAAACGTGAACCGGATTGGCGACGAACGAGCGCTCTGGGTAGGGAACCCGCTCGTTACTCAGCGGACAGCAATAAAAAAGCCTTCGCAACAGATCATTGCGAAGGCTTTTTAGGTCGGGGTGGCGGGATTTGAACCCACGACCTCGTCGTCCCGAACGACGCGCGCTACCAAGCTGCGCTACACCCCGAGGCCTTAAAGGCGGCAGCAAAACTACTCCTTCCGGTAAGATTGTCCAACTTTTTAGTGCAGGGATTCTTCAGAACCTACATCGGTAGTGACCAACGCTTTTTTCCTGTATTTGCTTTCTTTCTGTTTGCTGGCGTCTTCTTACATTTGTTTCATGGTGCGCTCTCAACGAACTGTCTCTCTGCGACTTTCTATCACTTTTTCGCTTCTCTTCCTGCTGTCTGCACCGGCGTGGGCCAGCCAGGAACTTCTCGACTTTACCGACCGATACACCAAAAAAGTAACCGACGGACGTTGGGGACTGGTGGAAAAATTATCGGGAGCCCAGTTAATTCCCACACGCTACGAGTACCTGGGGTGGTCTGATGACCGCTATCTGCTCGACCCGCGTCAGAAAGGGCCGCTCCGTTTTCATCCTCCGGCCGGGGGTGTGCTGGCGTACAAGCGCGAGGGGCGCTGGGGACTGATCAACGTGAAGGGCAAAGCCCTGACAAAAGCACGTTTCGACGAAATCCGCTCGTTGCGCGAAGGCCTCTTTCAAGTAGGCATCCGGTCGGCGGCGGGCATGCGCTACGGCCTGGTGGACGAGAAAGGGCGGGAGATTCTTCCTCCGCAGTTTGCATCCATTTCACCGAACTACAACATGACGCGCCTGGTGGTAAGCCAGGGCGAAGCACGGGCGTTTCGGTTCGGGGTGTATGATCTGAAAGGCGAACTGGTGCTGCCCCTGGACTACATCGCCGTGCGGCAATCGCCCGACGGGACGTTCGCCGCACAAGATCCGAGCGGCCAGTGGCACTTGTACACCCTCGAAGGAACGGCCTGGTCGAACCAGAGTTGGCAGGATGTCCGCGAGTTTAACCGGCAGCACGCGGTGGTGAAACAACAGTTCCGCTGGGGCGTAATCGGCCCCGCCGGCAATTTCATTGTTAAGCCGCAGTACCGCTCGGTGGAACCTAAAGGCGGCGAGGGCTACCTTGTGGAACCTTACCCGCAGTGGCAACTGGTCGACAGCGCCAACCATTCGCTCAAAACGTTTGTCTACGAATCGATTTACCCCGTAGGCCCCGACCGTTACGCTTACCAGATCGGGGATCGCATCGGCCTGACCACCGCCGACGACCAGCCGCTCGTGGCACCCACTTACGACAGCATCGGTACGTTTCGGGGCGGGAAAGCCCTGGTCCGTCGCGACTCACTGTTCGGCGTCATCAACCTGCAGGGCAAGGAAGTCTTGCCGGTGGCCTACGCCATCACCGTAACAGACTCGGGCGGCTTTTTCCGCGTGCGCGAAAACCGTTACTGGGGGCTCTACGACTCGCTGGGGCACCAGATTCTGGCGCCGGTCTACGACAGCATCGGCACGTTTCACGAAGGGCGGTGCCTCGTCAAGAAGCGCGGACACTACGGATTTGCCAATGCACAGGGTAAAGAGATCATCGCTGCGCGTTTCGACAGCGCCACCAACTTCCTCGGCGAGCGGGCACAGGCCTACATCGGCGGACGAACGGGGCTGATCGGTCCGGACGGCAAGTGGCGCGTGCAACCGCAGTACCTGGCCCTGATTCCGGCCGGTGCCGATCGCTACATCGCCCTGACGGGTGGCCCCCACCGCCTGATCGACGCCAACGGCCTGTTCCGCTACGAGGCGGACACCCTACGCCCCATGAGCGAAGGCTACGTTCAAATGAAAAAGGAGGGAAAATGGGGTCTGATTGCCCCGGACGATCGGCTGGTCGTTCCTCCCAAATACGACTCGATTGCTCCGCTGAGCCGCAACGAATTGTTTGTGGTGCGCCTGGGCGAGAAGTGGGGCCTGATCAACCGCAGCGGCAAGGTAGTGCTGGCTCCTAACACCCGCTACAAGAACATGCAGCCCCTGAGCGAGGGCATGGTTGGCGTCCACATCGACCGCGGCTGGGGCTTTGTCGACCAACAAGGTCGCCTACTGATTGCCAACCGCTACGACGCCGTCCGGCCTTTCTCCGAAGGCATGGCCGCGGCCATGATCAACGGCCGGTGGGCCTACATCGACCAGCGCGAAAAACTGCGAATCCAACCCTATTACGAGGTGGCCGACCCGTTTCGGAACGGCATCGCCCGCGTGCAGCGCAACGGGCTGTGGGGCTTCGTAAACAAAAGCGGCAAAGAAGTGCTGCCGACCCGCAACACGCAAATGGACCGCACCGAAAACGGCAACTACATTGTGCAGGAGGGCGGCTGGTACGGGCTGGTCAACGGGCAGGGACTGCAGATCGTTCCTTCGAAATACGACCTGATTTCCGAGTTACCCCAGGGCAAAGTGCTGGTGCGGCGCAACCATTTCTGGGGCGTATTCAATGCGCAGGGACGCTCGCTGATTCCCACCATTTATTCAGAAGTACATTACAATCCTTTCGACAATACGTTTCTGACGGCGGAAGCCAAACCCACACGACTCATCCGGGTAGAATAATGGAAACCCGCCGTCACTCATGAACCTCGCGACCCTTCTTTACACGCTCCTGTCCGTTGCCCTGACGCTGTTCATGGTGCGCTGGGCGATCAACTGGACGCTGCTCAACAGAATCAACGGGACGCGTTTTCCGTTCGTGCCGGGCAAGTACACGCTCTACGCGCTGTTTCAACTGTCGAAACACGTGGCCGTGAGCGAATGGAAGTTCTGGTGGTGGGGCAAAGGACACACCACGCTCAAGGTGATTTCCAACGTCCTGTCGTTCATCATCTACACTTGCTTCATCATGATCATCTACCTGCTTAGCACCTGGCAGGGATAAGGTATCGCCGAACCAGAGACGTACCGTTCCTATGCGTCAGTAGGGATTTTGTCCGTACGCCACAGATCCCCAAAAATTAAAAGGAGGCCCCGGCGAGTAGCGTCGAAATTTGCGTTACCTTGTTGGCTTCACCCGATTTCGGTAACGGGCCCGTACCGATGGCTGTGTAGGGCTAACCTTGTATGGAAGTCGCTTTTATGTACCAGCTTGTGCAGAGCAGCCGTGCCGCCCTGCTGCGTTATTGTGAAACCCTGCCGCCCGCGGCGCTTCTCCAACCCCTTCCGAGTTTTAACGACAGCAGCATGCGCGACCTGATGGTCCACATCGCCAACGCGTACCGTCACTGGCTGGAAAATTTCGGTTTGCATCAGGAACGCCCCTACTTCGACCCTGAGGCCTGCCAGACCGTAGAAGACCTGCGTGCCCTGTTCATGACCAGCGATCAGTTGGTCGACGAATTTATGCAGACGTACGAGGGGCGCTGGAGCGATGTCGTCATCAACACCATTCGGGGAAAGCGGCTGGAGATCACCCCGTTAACCCTCTTTACCCACGTCATCACGCACGAATTTCACCACAAGGGGCAGATTCTGTCGATGAGTCGGCAGTTGGGCTATACGCCGGTCGATACGGACGTGATTCGCTAGAGGCAGAGTTCTTTCAGGCGCTCTTCGGCTTCGGCTTCGTGACGGGCGGCCGACTGGCGCCAGGCCTGACACGCTTCCTGCTGGTTTCCGACGGCGCGGTACGCTTCCCCGAGGTAGAAGTAGATTTTCTCGACGGTCTGGTCGAGGTTGACGGCCCGCTGAAACTGCTTGAGGGCTTCTTCGGGCTGTTCGGTGCGGAGGTAGTAAATGCCGCGGTTGCGGTAGGCCCAGCCGTTGCGCTTGTCCAGTTCCAGCGACCGCTCGATGTCGGCCAGCCCGGCTTCGAGCGAATCTTGTTGCAACAGCGCAAAGCCACGGTTGTTGAGGTAATACGCCTGCCGACGGTTCAGTTCGATGGCGCGGTTAAAATACTCTTCGGCGGCCTTGTAGTCGGCCGCGGCCATCTTCAACATGCCGAGGTTGTTCCAGGCGAAGTCCTGCTCCGGGTTGATCGCAATGGCTTTCTGAAAATCGCGCTCGGCCATATCGTAGTTCTTCAGCCGGTACTGCAACAGCCCCCGGTTGATGTAGGCTTCTTCGTAGGTCGAGTCCAGACGAACCGCACGCCCGAAATCGGTCAGGGCCGCTTCATAATCGTCCTGGCTCTGGTAACTCATGGCGCGGGCGTAATAGACACGGGCCGTATCGACATAGCTGGTGCGCGTCAGTCGGTTCAGGTCCTGAATGGATTGCGCATAGCGCCCCATGGCGATGAACGTGTTCGCGCGGTTGTAGTATGCCTCGCCGTAATCCGGATTTAACAGAATGGCTTGATTATAGTCTTGCAGCGCCCGCTCGTAATCGCCCAGTTCGAAGTACGTGATGCCCCGGTTGTTGAACGCTTCGTAGAAGTTGCCCGATTCGTGAATGGCTTCGTCGTACAGCCGCAAGGCTTCTTTGTATTCCCGACGCTTCAGCTCGGTATTCGCCCGCCGGAAAAACCGCACGGCGTCGCTGTTGGGTTCATCACTACCTCCGCAGGCTACTACTAGAGCAGAAAGCATCACACCAATACACAGACGTTGTCCGTATCGGAAGATCGGCATGAGCTGTGCACGTAAATCGCACTTCATAACTTGAAAATGATTGTAGGCGGCAGATCAGAAGCCCAACTGAATTACTGGTACTTAATGCCGCCAAACGGGCAGAAGTAACCATCTTCCGATCAACAAAACACCTTTTTTAGGGATTCATGAGGCTTTTCCCTGACTCTCTGTTGGTTTGCAAGCGCAAGTATACACCAAACAGCAGTAGAACGGCAACGCCTGCGGGGTTGGTACATGCTTTCATAAAAAATCCCTGCCCAAAACGGACAGGGATTGTGCTTTCATGTGCCGGTCGTGTTACGACTGATTTTCGATGCTGTCTTCAATTTGCTCGGCGCGTTGCAGGTGTCGTTGCAACGTGGGCAACGTCTGGGAAGCAAACGCCTTTACGTCCGGGTCTTCCACCTCGTCGGTGGCTTCCTGGAACTCGTCGATGTCTGCTTTGTGGTCTTTCACCATCAGCTTGACGTACTCCCGGTCAAATTCTTCGCCCGACAATTCGGTCAGGCGGTTGATTTCCTTTTGGTGCTCTTCACCCACCGAAGTAGGCAGGGTGATGCCCTTCTGACTCGCCAGGGTTTTCAGCTTGTCGTTGGCTTTGGAGTGGTTGTCGACCATCATCTGGCCAAATTCCTTCACCTGCGGATTCGTAGCTTTTTCTGCGGCAATGCGGCCCAATTCGACCTCCATCAAGCCCCCGTTGGCAGCTTCCACCATAAATTCGGCCATGTCTTCATCCTCGGATTCGCCCATGTCCATGGCCTGTTCGTTCATCTCTTCTGCGTTCTCGACGCTATCGTCACTGCGGCTATTGTTTTCGCACGCGGTCGCCCAACACAGGGTCCCTACCAGCGCGCCTACATATACGATCTTTTTCATGAGTTCAAAAAGTTAGCGTTTAGTTTTCAGAGGGGTTAACGCAAAGTCGCCATACGAGGTTGTTCCTTTTTCCAGTTTTGCCTCGTCAAAATCCACGCTCACACGACTCAAGCAAGCCATTTCCGAAGTTACACTCATCTCACACCCGATTTAGCGCTTATCTTATCCGATGATTATTCTTTAGAGCGTACGGGAAACAGAGCGACTTCCGGTGAGCAAATCGCTGCCGCTTCCGCCGTCGGAAGTTAGCTTTGTGGCAGGCGGTGCTCACCATAGGCCGCACTTGTCAAGCTCACCCCTGAGAGGGATTAACTTTCTATCGAACTATGTATAAATCGTTTTTACTGCTGGGTGCCGCGCTGGGAGCACTTTCGGTCATGATCGGCGCCTTTGGAGCCCATGCCCTGCGCGCAACATTGGAAGCCTCGGGTCGCCTCGACACGTTCGAAACAGCCGTGAAGTACCAGTTCTACCATACGCTGGCCATTCTGCTGGTCGGAGTGCTGCTGTTGCATACGCAAAGCCGCCTGTTGGAGTGGTCGGGCTGGGCGTTTCTGGCGGGTATCGTGATTTTCTCGGGTAGCCTTTACGTATTGTGCCTGACGGGCATCCGATGGATGGGCGCCATCACGCCGCTGGGGGGCGTTGCCCTGATCGCCGGATGGGTGCTGCTGCTGATCGGCGTCAGCCAATCGTCGCTGGGTGGTCTCCGCCAGTCGTCGGCTCTGCCAATGCCCGCCGCAGTTCCGACCACCGTACGGCTCACACCCGGCCAGGACTTGCGGCAGGAACTGCTTCGCCTGACGGAGCAAAACGGCTGGGAGGCTGCCTGCATCGTGAGTTGTGCAGGCAGCGTGTCGACCACGGCCCTGCGCCTGGCCAACCAACCCGACGCTACGGTCTACGAAGGCCACGCCGAAATCATCGCGCTGTCGGGTACGCTTTCGGTCAACGGTTCGCATCTGCACCTGGCCGTTTCCGACTCTACGGGCAAAACGCTCGGCGGACACCTGATGGACGG
Source organism: Catalinimonas alkaloidigena (assembly GCF_900100765.1). Classification (NCBI taxonomy): domain Bacteria; kingdom Pseudomonadati; phylum Bacteroidota; class Cytophagia; order Cytophagales; family Catalimonadaceae; genus Catalinimonas; species Catalinimonas alkaloidigena. The sequence continues at coordinate 181,372 of NZ_FNFO01000012.1, forward strand.
TTCCCGCATTTACACAACCGCCGAAATCGTGATCGCCCCACTGCCCCACCAGCGTTTTACGCGCGAGCCCGATCCGACCAGCGGCTACTACGAACTGGTTGTCAAAGCGGTGGCGCATCAGCCTTAAATCAAAAAAGCCCTTCCGTCGGGAAGGGCTTCTTTATTGCCAAGGTCAAGGTCTTTTATTTAGAACCGGTCGCCGAGTCGTCTTTCGGCAGTACGTTTGAAACGATGCTTACGCGAGCCGGCGAATTGGAAGCGTTCGAGATCACGGTGATGACCTTGTTCTGATGCCCCATTTTCCCGGTGCTGTTGAACTGCGCGGTGATCGACGATTTGGTACCCGGTGCGATGGGCTCGCGGGGCCACTTCGGCGTTGTGCAACCGCAGGTCGTCTGCACTTGCGACAGGATCAGCGGCGACTTGCCTGTATTCTCAAACTCGAATACATACGTCACCACGTCTCCTTGCTTGATATCCCCAAAATCGTGTTTGGTTTCTTTGAACGTGATTACCGGCGCATTCGGATCGGTTGTGGTAACGGTGTTTTCTTGAGCGAAAGCGGCCACTGCTCCGAAGAGAAACAGAAAAACCAACGCAGCAAATTTTTTCATGACGTAGCTGTTAATGGTTGAATTAAACAAAGCTATTAATTTGACGAAAGGAAGACAATAATCGGACCATTTAAATTCCGGCACCAAAGTATAAATTTATAATACCCCCTGCCAGAGAGTGTAACTTTCTGAGAAAGATTGCTTTAAATCGGGCAACGCCCGAAATAATCCGAACACCGCCGACCCCGATCCCGACATGGCGGCATAGACCGCTCCCGCTTCGTAGAGTTGATTTTTGAGGGTGGCCAGCACCGGGTACGCCGGAAAAAGAGCCGCCTCGAAGTCGTTGTGTAAGTTTTCGCGCCACGTTTCGACCGGTTGTGCCAGAACCTCCGACAGAGGTCGCTCAGGCTCAGCCGGTTGGATGGCCCGGAAGGCTTCGGGCGTAGCAATGGCAAACCCCGGATGTACCACCGCGATGTACCACCCCTTCAGGTCCACGGCACAGGGAGTCAGTAGTTCCCCCCGCCCTTCGGCCAGCATGGGCTGGTTACGCACGAAGATGGCACAATCGCTGCCCAATTGCGCCGCGCAGCGTTCCAGTTCTTCCACCGTTAGCTGCAACGCAAACTGATCGTTCAGCATTTTCAACGCAAAGGTGGCATCGGCCGAGCCGCCCCCCAGGCCCGCGCCGGTCGGCACTACTTTGTGGAGGTGCATCTGCACCGGCGGCAGGCTCCGCAGGTCGCTCAAAAGCCGGTAGGCCCGCAGACAAAGGTTTTGCGCCGGGTCGCCGGGAATGGGCAGGCCCGACTGGCTGAAGTGCAGCGCTTCGGCCGGCAGAATTTCCAACGCGTCGGTCCAGGGAATGGGGTAAAAACCGGTGGTCAGGTCGTGGAATCCGTCCGGACGACGACGCACGACATGCAGCCCCAGGTTGATTTTAGCGTTCGGGAAAGAAATCATAGGCAGTCAAAACTACACGATTCCGGGATTTTGAGAAGCCCCCTTGTCCGCACCCCCGCAGTTCTGTTATCTTGCACATACGATGCGTTGGTACACTTCTTTCCTGAAACCCGCCTGCGACCGGCTGGCCGCCCTGGCGCTTCTGCTGCTGTGCCTGCCGCTTCTGCTGCTGTGCGCGGGGCTGCTGGCCCTGAGCCAACGCGGTCCGCTCCTGTTTGTGCAACCCCGCACGGGTCGCCACGGCCACCTGTTCCGGCTGGTAAAGTTCCGGACCATGTGCCACGCCTACGAACTGCCGGGGAACCTGCTCTCCGAAGCGGCCCGCATCACCCCGGTCGGGCGCTGGATGCGTTACCTCTCGCTCGACGAACTGCCGCAGCTCTGGAACGTGCTGAAGGGTGACATGAGCCTGATTGGCCCCCGCCCGCTGTTGCCCGAATACGTCCCGCTCTACAACACCGCCCAACGCCGACGCCTCGACGTCAAACCCGGTATCACCGGCCTGACCCAGGTGCGCGGCCGCAACGCGTTACGCTGGGCGCATCGCTTCCGCTACGATACGTTTTACGTCGAACACATTTCGCCGGGGCTGGACCTGCAAATCCTGATGTCGACGATTTTTCGGCTGATTTTTCCGGGACCGTTGCACTCTCCAGAGCACGGCCTCTCGGAGCGTTTTCAGGGCAACCTGTCTGCCGACCTAGCCCCTTCTGCGCCATGAAGGTAACCGAAGAAATCTTGTTGTACGGCGCCGGCGGGCACGCGCGTGTCGTCGCCGAATGCCTGCATTGCCAGGAGCGGCGCATCGTCGCGGTGTTCGACGACAATCCGGAAGTCAAGCGTTTCGGCAAGATGGACGTCCACCACCAGTACCAGCGCGATCTTTTCGCCGAACACGCGATCCTGATCGGCGTGGGCGACAACCGCCTGCGGCGCCAGTTGGCATCTCGTGTCTACCACCCGTTTGCCGACGCGGCCCGTCACCGCTCGGCCGTAATCAGTTGCCGCGCCGAAGTGGGCAAGGGCAGCATGGTGATGCACCAGTCGACGATTCAGACGGGTGCCTTCCTGGGTCAGCACGTCATTGTCAACACCGGTGCCATTGTCGACCACGATTGCGAACTGGAGGACTTTGTGCACGTGGGTCCGGGCGCGGTGCTGTGTGGCAACGTCTCGGTCGGAGAAGGCACGTTGATCGGTGCCGGCGCCACCGTAGCACCGGGCGTACGCATCGGCTTTTGGGCCAAGATCGGGGCCGGGGCCGTAGTAGTCCGCGACATTCCCGACGGGGTGGTCGTGACCGGCGTGCCGGGCCGTGTGATTCGCAAACTGGAAACCCTCTGATGCCTGACCGGATTTTTCTGTCACCTCCGCACCGTACCGGCCGGGAATCTCATTACTTGCAGGAAGCCCTCGACAGCAACTGGATTGCGCCGGTAGGCCCATTCTTACGCCGTTTTGAAGAAGGCATCGAAGCTTATACCGGTGCGCCTCACGCCGTCGCGCTCCAGTCGGGCACGGCAGCGCTGCACCTGGCCCTGCGCCTGCTGGACGTCGGCCCCGGCGACGAAGTGATCTGCCCGACGTTCAACTTTGCAGGATGCGTTTTTCCGATTCTCTACCAGGGTGCCACGCCCGTTTTCGTCGACAGTGGCGTATCGACCTGGAATATCTGTGTGAAGGAGCTACAACGTACGCTGGAAGATCGCGCGGCGCAGGGCCGCCGCCCCAAAGCCCTGATCGTCGTGCATTTGTACGGCCAGGCGGCCAAGATCTGCGAGCTGGTAGACGTGGCAAGTCAGTGGAATGTCCCCGTCATCGAAGACGCCGCAGAGGCGTTCGGCGCTACGTACGAAGGGCAGGCACTGGGCACCTTCGGGGACCTTGGCGTCTACTCTTTCAACGGCAATAAAATCATCACGACCTCGGGGGGTGGGGCACTGGTCACCTCACGTGCCGACTGGGCCGAACGCGCCCGGAAACTCGCTACCCAGGCGCGCGACGACGCACCGCATTACTTGCACTCTGAACTCGGCTACAATTACCGCCTCTCGAACGTCAGCGCTGCCCTCGGCTGCGCCCAACTGGAAGCAATCGACGACCGCATTGCCCGACGAAGGGCCATTTTTACCCAGTACCAACAGGCGCTGGCCGACTGCCCCGGCGTGGCCTTCAGTCCCGAGTTGCCCGGCACGCGCGGCATCCGCTGGCTCACGTGCCTGCTGCTCGATCCGGCACAGACTTCGGCAACCCCGGAGGGCCTTCGGCAGGCCTTGGCGGCCGATCAGATCGAGGCACGCCCCTTGTGGTACCCCATGCACCGTCAGCCCGTCTTTGCCGCGTATCCGTACTATACCACCCGCCACATCAGCGACGACCTATTCCGGCGGGGGTTGTGTCTGCCTTCAGGAAGCGCCCTCTCCGAAGCGGACCTGACGCGCATTGTAACGATTGTCCGTCGGGAGATCAAGGGTTGAAAATCAAGGTACGACCCTGTAACTTGACGCCCTCACAAACCTATCGTATGCAACGTTTCTCCCTCCCCACCCTTTTTCTGTTACTCTTTTTCGTTGTTGTCTCCCCTGTTCAGGCCCAGTTCGCGACTGTCAAACCCGCAGCGGCCGGTTTCTCGCCGGAGCGGCTGAGCCGTGTCGATGCCCTGTTGCAGGATCACGTCGACCGTCAGCAAGTCGCCGGGGTGGTGACGATGGTGCTGCGCGACGGCAAAGCCGTGCATCACAAAGCGTTCGGGCAGATGGACCCGGAAATGAATCAGGCGATGCGCACGGACGCCATTTTCCGGATTGCCTCCATGTCGAAAGCCGTGACCAGCATCGCCGTCATGATGCTCTACGAAGAAGGCCGCTTCCAACTGAACGATCCGGTCTATCGGTTTATTCCTGAGTTTAAAGACGTAACTGTGGCGGAAACCGCCGCCGAGATGCCCGCCGGCATGCCGTATTACACCGTTCCGGCCAAACGTCCGATCACCATCCGGCACCTGCTGACGCACACCTCGGGGCTGACCTACGGCTACGGCATGGCCGAAGAGACCTACCGCGAAGCCGGGCTGGTGGGCTGGTACTTTGCCGACAAAGACGAAACCATTGGCGAGGCGATCCGACGTATGGCGACGCTCCCGCTGCTGGCGCAACCGGGCGACCGTTACCAGTATGGCTATTCGACGGATGTGCTGGGGTATCTGGTAGAGCAGGTCTCCGGAATGCCCCTCGATCAGTTTTTCGCCGAACGGATATTCAAGCCGCTGCAGATGCACGACACCTACTTTTACCTACCGGCCGAAAAGGCGAACCGCTTGGCGCCGGTCTACGGTCTGACCGACGAAGGCAAGCTGGTCAAAACCGAAGCCAACGACACCACCGACTACCTTCACGGACCGCGCAAGTGTTTTTCGGGAGGGGCGGGACTCCTCTCGACGGCATCCGACTACGGCCGGTTGTTGCAGATGCTGCTCAACGGCGGCACGTTGGACGGCGTGCGCCTCCTCGGCCCTAAAACCGTGGAACTGATGCATCAGGATCATCTGGGGGACAAGTACCCCGCCTATCCGGGCGAAGGCTTCGGCCTGGGATTCTGGGTACTGAACGACCTGGGGAAGTACGGAGAACTGGGCACCGAGGGGGCTTACGGCTGGGGCAGCGCCTATTATCCGATTTACTGGATCGACCCGAAAGAACGCCTGATCGGCATCATCATGACGCAACTGCGCCCCACAAACGGACTGGCCCTCAACCGGCTGTTTCAACGCTCGGTTTACCAGGCGCTGGTCAAGTAGCCGCTTCCGGTTTCATGCACATAAGCCGGCCTTGTTCGGAAGTTACGCGCCAAGTCGCGTGCACGGTCGGCTATTCTTCGTGCAAGACGCCGGGGTTGACTGCCACTGTATCTAGATGACGCGGAATCAATTCGGCCTGCTCCATAAATACCGAGATAAACGTCCCTTTGGGATCGAGTTGCGCCCGCACCCGTTGCCAGATGCCGAGCCTGGGGAAATTCTTCTGCGTGATGTCAATCTTTCCGTACAGCCGGTTGTTGATTTTCCCCCAGTGCGGAATGCCGCCGTGTGTGAAAATCAGGTCCTGGTACCGCTCCAGAATCTCGTAGTCGCCGACCGTATTTTGCAGGAGTGGGATGTCGACGTAGGCGGTTTCACGTCCGTAGGCCGTGGACAGGTACGCCTGCGAGGCGGGCACAAAGCGTACCGGGATGTGCGATGACTGGTACAAGTTGCCCCTGGCGACGTTTTCCAGCGCCTGCCGGAAAATGGTTTCGACCACCGAAACGATCAACGCGCCATCGACCGGAAAAGCAAACTCCGAACTGATGCCGTGCCGCCGGATGTTGGTGCCGCTCTGAAACAACGTGCGGTAGCTTTTCCCGATAAAGATTTTGTCTTTAGTTCCTTTGAGGAAGCTGTTGATCGAGCCCGGAATCGCCTTCGGAAATCGGTTCAGGTACCAGATGGTGAACAGCGGCAGCAACGGAATATTACCCAGAATCGACGTTTTGAGGTTTTTGTACCGGGCGTTCAACGATAGTTTGGGAGGCCCCGGAATGATCTCCTGCAACACCACCGAGCACAGGTGCTGGCCGTCTACCTCGTACGGGTTAACCCGAAACGAGACGTAGTCGTAATTCCGCACCACTTTTTCGATGAAATCGCCCCGAATCAGTTCCTCGCGCAACACGTTCCAGTCCATCATCACCCGCTGCTCTTTGATCATGAAGGCTGGCACCACTTCCAGCGTCAGGGCGTACATGATGCCCATGGCGCCGAAACTGACCAGCGTGCTGTAAAACAGGTCGTCGTCCTGCACCAGCGCCTCGCCGTGCCGGGGCGTAAACGTCGCCGGATCGGTGATGCCGTCGGCAGGTTCGAGCCGGATAAGTTGCCCCCCGCCTGTCACCAGAAGGATGGACCGCACCATGTCGGGAAAGGCGGGCATCGTGATGCCCGAACCGTGCGTGGCGGTGGCCAGCGCGCCCGAAACCGTCTGAAAGTTGACCGCCCCCATGTTCAGGAGCGCCAGGCCCATCCCATCCAGGACGATGTTCAGATTTTTGATGGTGATGCCCGCTTCGGCCTCTACGTAATAACGCGCGTTATCGCCCTGCCCGCGATGCCGTTCGTGCAGCCCCTGCGGATCGACCTGCGCTACCTTGTCGAGGTACTGCATGTTCAGGAGGTAATCGCGCCCCTTCGCCACTTCCGAGAACGAGTGGCCCGATCCGACGGCCCGCACGCGCAGCCCGTGGGCGTCGGCGTCTTGCACAATGGCCACCAGATCGTCGACCTGGCGGGGGAAGAAGTAGCGCAACGGAGAGACTTCTACGTTGCGGGTGGTGTTTTTCCACGTCACGCGGGTTTTGGAGATGGAAGCAAGGCGGGCATTCATAAGACCATACACATGAGAGGGTTACGAGAGGTCGAGAAAACGGTAGATCGCGGCTTTCTGCTGCTGGTACAGCGCTTCCGCGTAGGCGTGGATGGCGGCGAGTTGCGCAGCGTCGGTGACGTCGATTTTCAAGGCCTGGTTCCGAAGCACCGCAGGCGCATCGGCCGCGCTGTAGTAGGGATTCAGGCGGTAGTAGTGCGCCGGGTGCAGCATTTCGCGGAGGTAGTGTTGCACGGCCACCATGTTGGTGTCGATCACCAGACTCACCAGGTGCCCGGTCCACTTGAGCAGCCCCCAGTTGCCGTTGCCGATTTTGCGGCGCGACACGAACGAACTTCCTGTGGAGCCACAGCCCAGCGAAAACAACCGGATGTCTTTTAGGGAGGCGCCCAACCCCAGCCGATGGCCCGGCAGACGACTCATGCCTTCCGAGGGGGCCACTTTATCGTTCAGCGCAAAGGCCAACCCGATAAGGGCTGGATCGTTCGCGTAGTTGCCTCCTTCCGAAAATCGGCCGTGGAGCGGCAGGTTCACCGCCGCCGCCGACGTACGCAGGGCCAGATTCACCATCCGCTCGTCCTGATGGGCCGTCAATGCCGAATTGTAAATCTCTACCCGAAAGGCAGGCGGCTCGTCCGGCGCCAGGTCGGGACTCAGGTCGAGCGCGGCCAGCAGAAAAGCGGGACGGGTACCGTGTTGTGCCGCGACGTCCTGCAACGTTGTGGTCCCGAATTTTTGCGTCAGCAGTTGTTTCAGGTTTGCGTTGGGATACTTGGGGGCGAATAGGTTGAGCGGATTCCAGAGGCGACGAAAACGAGTGGCAGGCAGAATGAACCCCGCCCGGTTCAGGTAAATGTCCACGATTTCGGCGGTATCTACGCCACACGCCAGCGCCGCCGCAATGATGCCCCCGGTGGCAGACCCCACAATGACGTCGAACAAGGCCGAAAGAGGCATGCCGGTATCCCGCCGAAGGCAATCGAGGAGGGTGGCGGGGAAAAGCCCCCGGGTGCCTCCTCCGTCGAGCGACAGGATGTTAACGGTCTGTGACATAGGACAGGGCTTCTCTGAAAACCGACCGGCTACCGCTGAGAACGAGAAGGCTTGCGGTGACCTGGCGTAGCAGGATGAGCGAAAGGGCCGGATGAAACGGTGCGTGCGACCCGGTAGACGCTGCCTGACGACAGGCCACGAGGTAGCGCTATGGCCTGAGGATGGCCACGCGGTGCAATTTCCCGGCGCAAGGGCAGGGCACCTCTCAGACAAAGAAAGAAGATTTCGGCGGAGGAGTCAATACTGTTTTTTCAGTATTTTCTACCGCCCCCCGGTTGAGCAACACGCCTGAGCACCAGCCATTTGTCCGCTACACGACACTTCCCCCACCTTTTCCGGTCGAGGCCTGGAAGTGTCAGGCACACGACATCCGTTGGTACCGCTGCCGTCTACCTTGTCCCCCATTCAACCTTATAAACGTACAACTCCCATGAAAAACGTCTTTAACCTTCCACTGCTGCTGGTCCTGATGCTGGGCCTCTTTTCGTCGTGCGAATACTTCGAGGATTTTACCCCGCCCCCCGGACACGGGCAGGGTCCGGCCGCCAACGTGGTATTCGTTTCGACCAACCAACCGTCGGGCAATGCCATCATGGTCTACAAAAGAGAGAAAGACGGCACGCTTATGCCCCACGGCAGTTACCCGACCGGGGGAAAAGGCATCGACGGTGGACTCGGTTCGCAGGGCGCGCTGGTGATGCACGACGGACGTCTGTTTGTGGTCAACGCCGGAAGCAATGAGGTGTCGGTGTTCGAGATCGACGGCTATGAACTGACGCTGGTCGAGCGGGTGGCTTCGGGCGGCATGATGCCCACCAGCCTGACGGTGCACAACGATCTGCTGTACGTGATGAACGCGGGCGGCGAAGGCAACCTGACCGGTTTCCGCGTCAGAGACGACGGCACCCTGAAGTTCATTCCGTCGTCGACTCGTTATTTCAGCAATGACGGCACCGGCCCCGCCCCGGCACCGGCCCAGATCGAATTTTCGCCCAACGGCCGCACCCTCGTCGCGACCGAACGCGCTACCAACTACCTCCTGACCTTTTCGGTGCTGCCCCTGGGCACGCTGGGCAACCGGCAGATCAGCATGTCGTCCGGCCAAACGCCGTTCGGTTTTGCGTTCAACACCGACGATCAACTCGTGGTATCCGAAGCCTTCGGCGGGGCTGAAAACGCCAGCGCACTTTCGTCCTATCGCATCAAACCCAACGGCACCTTGGCGACACTCTCCGGTTCGGTCGGCACCGATCAGACCGCGGCCTGCTGGGTGGCCATCACCGACGACCATCGGTACGCCTACACCACCAACACGGGCAGCGGCAACCTGACCGGCTACAAAATTGCCTCCACCGGCGAGCTAGGTCGCCTGTCGGCCAGTGGCAACGACGGCGACACCGGCCTGGACAGCCGCCCGATCGACCTGGCGCTGAGTCGTTCCTCCAAGTTTCTCTACGCCCTCAACGCTGAGGGGAGCATCAGCGGATTCGCCGTGCAAATGGACGGGAGCCTGGCCTCGCTCGGTAAAATCATGGACCTGGACCCTACCCCCGCCGGTATCGTGGCGCGCTAAATGCTCCTACAGCTTCCTGCTCAGCCGTACGTCCTTTGCCCTAGGCGAAGGCGTACGGCTGTTTGCCGTATAAGCCTCTTTTTCCTGCCCGCGTTAAATCTTACTTTGCAGCATGTTCGTGCGGCGTTATTTCCTATTACTCCTCCTGACGGGGTGCCTGAGCGCCTGCCGCACCCAATCCGGGCCTTCCAAGCCGCCTCACCTCTACCATCAGGACTCCCGCTACGTCAAGCACAAATAGGGTCCAGCCTCAAAAAACTATCACTTTTTACACGTAACTATCCGTTTCATTCGCTGTGAACAGAAGTTTGTAGGACGAAACTTAGCCGCGTAAGAATCCCCTCCCTCTCTGCGACTCACCCTGCGGAACCACCCTGTATCTTCGTTTCGGTTTTTAAATGTTACCGATAGTTGTATGAAACGATTTTTGATCACCCTTTTCCTGCTGGGGGGCATGCTCGGCTCCGCGCAGGCACAACAGGTCAACTGGGGAATTGGAGGACGGCTGGGCGATCCGGCGGGCTTCTCCCTCAAACACTACCAGCCCGGCAAGGCCCTGGAAATCAACTTTGGCCGCGCCTATTTTTTCAGCGGTTCGCAGTACTACAAGAAGCACTTTACCGACTGGTACTTCAAAAAACACGGCTACGAGTACTATAACTTCTACGGATACCATAACACCTTTCCGTGGGGGCTTCAGGTGCATTTCCTGCGCCAAAAGCCGCTTACTCAGCTCGATGTCAAAGGGTTGCAGTGGTACTATGGCGCGGGAGCGCAACTCCGCTGGCAAACGCTTTACTATTCGTACCGCTATCGGAACGAGAACAAAGGCGAGTGGATTTACGTGGACCGGGAACAGTACACCAACCTCGATCTGGGCCTGGATGGCGTGATCGGTGTAGAATACTTTATCCCGGAGGTTCCCCTATCCCTATTCACCGATTTCAACCTGTTTCTGGAACTCGTCGACTATCCTTCGCTGCGAGGCCAGGGCAGCCTGGGATTACGCTATACGTTTTGAGAAGGGAAGCTGTGACTACACTGTTAATGGATTCAAATCCGCAAATAACCAGCCCACATCATTGGCTAGTAACAATGATGTGGGCGATGATATCGGCCAAAATTATCATTTAAACAAAGCCCATCAATTAGTAAAGCTTTTTTGAAAAGCTGCTCACCAAGAAGATATAGCGTAATTATTCACTTATCAAAGCAATATAAAATTGAGCCAAAACAGCCTTCCAATAGGATTCAAATTATTATGGCTAGCAAGCTTATCACCTATTATTTTATGGCCTTACGTGTTGTTAGGATCTATGGTTTATGTATCTGATCATTTCGAGAACAGTATAACCAGCACACTCATATTTCTTCTTCTAAACTCATACCCTATGCTACTAATCGCTAATGGAGAAATCAGCGCAAAAACATATATAAAAAAGAAAAAAACATTAGCAATTTCGCTGTTAACGGCACCACTAGTTTTAGTTACGATCGTTATAGCCTACACATTTTTGATATAGAAATCATTGAAGACCTCGTTTCAATGCGCTAAGGATGCCCCTCAGTTCTCATCAGTGCTTGTGACTAGATATTTGAAGTAAAGAGGAATATATGAATTAGACTATAGATTTCAAAAATGAAAACTTTTTTAAGGATAGGCTTGATCACAATTTTGTTTAGCAACTGCACACACTACTCTGATCAGAAAGAAGGTGCTACGATGCTTCAAGAAGACAGCATACTTTCTTTGCACACAAGCGCGTCATTACCAGAAAAAACCTTAAATCCAACGCATCAAGCCAAAAGTCTTCAAAACAAGGACACCCTTTATTACGAAGTAAAATCAGATGCAGCAGAAATCGAAGCGTATGCACAAACCCTAAAAGTATCTTTTTTATCAGACACTTCCATTTGGTTCGAAGTAGATTATAATAATGTGCTAGGCAGCGGAAAAGTAACAGGAGTGGCGACCAATCAATATTCTGATATGGATTATGAAATAGAAGAATTTGAGGAAACCGCTTCTCCTGCCCTCGAGTATTCGATGGAAAAGGATAAATTTAAATATTCTATAAAAATTCAGTACTCTGACAGCTCCATGGCAAGAATTTTCACTTCGTCAGAAATCCCAACCGATCAGATTCCGTTCGAAGCTACCATGAAGTTAAAGCAAGCTAAATAGTAGTAACTTCTAGTCCAGCGGCTCGCCCAACCTCAGCCCTTAGGCAACTTGTTTAAAACAACGAGCCTTGCACCGGTTGAGGCTTTTGCGTCAGAGGTTGAAGTCCGGCACGCAGGTGGCCGTTCATTGCCAGAACGGCATAGGCAGACAAGTACGGATCGGTGTCGTTGTCGGGGCTGTGCACGAAAAAGTAGATGTCCTGCAGGCCCTTCTGCCGCCACTGGTGCAGCCGCTGCACCCACGCATCGACCCGCGTGAAGTCGGTAGTGTGGAGGTCGTTGCCCACAAACCGAACGAAGGCTACGGGGGTGGTCAGGTGCTGATGCACCACGTCGCGACGGCCCGCCGTATCGCTGATCACGGCCGTCACGCCCCGCTCGCGCAACAGGTCGAAGCCCGAAGTATCGCTTCCGAACCAGTCCGGGTGGCGAAACTCCACAGCCAGCGGTATGGCAGCCGGCAGCCGGTCCAGAAACTGCTCCAACCAATGCCGCTGTGCCGGCGCAAAGTGGGGCGGCAGTTGCAAAAACGAGATGCCCAGGTGCGTATCCAGACGCAGAATGGCGTCGCAAAAGGCTTCGGTTTCCGCGTCGGTGTGTTGCAACAGTTTGTCGTGCGAGATCACCTGCGGCCACTTGGGGCAGTACCGGAACGACGTGCCCTCGGCGGCCTGCCGCCAGCGCAGAATGGTTTCCGTCGTCGGAATCTGGTAGTGTGTTACGTTCAGCTCGATGGTGTTGAAGCGGCGCACGTAATGCTTCAGGAAATCTTTGTCTTTGGTCCCCTCCGGATACAGGTAGCCTACCCACTTCTTGTTGTTCCAGATGGGGCAACCCAGGTAGGTGGCGGGCGGTGTATCGGTGGCGTGTTGCGCCAGCACCGAAGCCGTCGACGGATGGTCGGGCGGCAGTTGAAAATCGACGCCCTGCAGGTCGGTCAGTTTTCCGAAATTCATGGTAGTGTTTTACGAACGACGAAATTGTTATTCACGTCTCGTCGTTGTACCTTTAGTCGCTGTTGATCTTAGTACCTTGTCATATGAAAAAATTCTGGATACTGCTTTTTGCGATGGCTCCGCTGGGCCTTTTCGCGCAGTCAGCCGATCATACTACCAACGCAACGCCGGAGGAAGAGGTTGAGTACTACAACCCCGAGCACGCCACCGAACTGGAAAAAATTACGCCTTCGCGCTGGCACTATGCCACGAATATAGGCGCTTCGTTTTTCACGGGCGCGTGGGGCAGCGGGTTCAACACGTACGTGGCCCCGCAGGTGAGTTACGACCTGAACGACCGCTGGCAACTGCACGGCGGGCTGGCGCTGGTCAATACGACGATGCCCTTCGGCTACGCGAATGCAGAAGGCAGTCAGGCCGCACCGTTCGCCCGAAACCGGGTATCGACCATGGCCTATGTCGGCGGTTCTTACCAGGCATCTGAGCGGCTTTTGCTCTCGGGCTATGCCTATTACGACATGCTGACCAGCAACTACGCGGGCGCACCGGCGGCCTTTACCCAGCCGAACATGGGCGCTTCGTTCAACGCTGAATACAAAGTCACGAAAAACTTCTCGATCGGGGTGGGTGTCTCCAGTCGGCGGGGCAACGGCTACGGCATGTACGGTAGCCCCTACGGAGGTAGCCCCTACGGATACGGTCCCGGCATGGGGAGCTTCGGCAGCCCGTACGGCGGGTTTGCTCCGCGTCCCTACGGTTGGTAAAGCCACAGAAAGAAAATCGTTCGCAAGAGGAATCCCGTCGGTTCCTCTTTTTTTATGGCTACTCTTCCGGCATCAGGCGGATGCCCTCTTTCTCCAGCAATAGCCGTCGTTCGCGGTACAGCATCCCCACCGCCTTTTTAAACACTTTTTTGCTCATGCCCAGCGCATCGTAAATGTCTTCGGGTCGGCTTTTGTCGTGCAGCGGCAGGTAGCCTCCCTCCTTCCGCAAGGCACGCACGAGCTGATCGATCGCGAAGGGCATCTCATCGAAGCCCTCGCGGCGCAGGCTCACGTCGATTTTGTTCTCTTCGCGGATCTTTTTGATGTAGCCCCGCACCGCGTCGCCGGGCCCCAGGTCCTGGAACACCTCGTTGTGGTACAGCAGGCCCCAATGCTGGTGGTTGATCACCACTTTCAGGCCCAGGTCGGTTTCCTGCACCACCAGCAGTTTCACGGCGTCGCCTTCGGCCACTGTCAGCGTGTCGTTGCTGATGAAGCGGTTCAAGCGGCTGGAGCCGACCAGGCGCTGCGATTCCGGATCGATGTAAACATAGACCGGATAATACATGCCCACCACCATGCGCTGGTCCTGTTCACGAAACGGCACCAGCAGATCCTTCGGCAGCCCCCAGTCCAGAAACGCACCGACCGCAGTGGTCTGCACCACTTCCAGGTAGGCGCACTCGCCGGCTTGCACCAGCGGCAGCTCGGTCGTGGCGATGATGCGGTCTTCCGAATCGCGGTAGAGAAACACCTTCAGCGTATCGCCCGGCTCGGTTCCTTCGGGTACGTACCGAATCGGTAACAGAATTTCGTCTTCGCCCGCTTCCAGGTACACACCGAAATCGACCCATTTTTTTACGGGCATGTAATTGATCTTCCCTAGTTCTGCCATACTCATTTTTCCGGGACTGTTTCGGCAACATTACACGTCCGCTTTGGGGAAAGGGAAATGTAACGTGCTCATCCTCTGGTCTTTTTTTGTAAAATTACGTGGATTCTAACAACGCAAGCATGTCCGATCTCATCGTCATCAACGGAAGAGCGATCAAACCCGGCGAACAGGCCGTCATCAACCTGTACATCCACAAGCTGCCTACGCACACGGTTATCGATCTGCCGATTTACATTTTCCGTTCGAAACGCCCCGGCCCGGTCCTGCTGCTAACGGCCGGCCTGCACGGCGACGAGACCAACGGCATCGAGATCATCCGGCGCATGATTCGCCACAAAATGCTGCACCCCTCGGCGGGCTCGGTCATCGCCATTCCGCTGGTGAACATCTACGGATTTCTGCAAAGTACACGTGCCCTGCCCGACGGCAAAGACCTGAACCGCAGTTTCCCTGGCAGCCTGCGCGGCTCGCTGGCGCAACGCGTGGCCTATACCATTATGAATGAGATCATTCCGTCGATCGACTACGGCATCGATTTTCATACGGGCGGCGCCAATCGCAGCAACTACCCGCAGATCCGGTGCGTTACCGACATTCCGCAAAACCTGGAACTGGGCAAGGCGTTCGGCGCGCCGTTTCTGATGAACTCCAAGCTGATCGACAAATCGTTCCGGAAAGCCGCCGACCGCATGGGCAAGTACATCATCGTCTACGAAGGCGGCGAATCGATGCGCTTCGACGAGTTTGCCATCCAGGAAGGCATCCGGGGCACGCAACGCGTCATGCTGCATTTCGGCATGAAGAAGAAGGCCGACATGATTCTGGGCACGGGCCAGTCGGTGCTCCTGAAAGAAAGCTCGTGGTTGCGCGCGCGCCAGGCCGGGTTGTTCAGCCCGCTGGTGCCGCTCGGTTCCCAGATCGACAAAGGAGAAAAGATCGGTCGCCTGACCGATCCGTACGGGGAGCACGAGTACGTGATTCGGGCGGCTACCGACGGCTACGTGATCGGCGTCAACTATACCCCGGTGGTTAACGGCGGCGATGCGCTGTTCCACGTCGGTCTGGATGCCGTGATGGTGCGCGAACGTCAGTTGGCGTCCGGCCGCCGCAGAAAAAAGACCGGCAAGCACGTTCCGGAAGAGAACGCCGTGTTTGTGGAGGCCGATCAGGGGTCGGGGGTAGAGCCAGTGGTCTCGTCGATTATCAATCCACAAACGTTCCGATAAGCGCGTTGAGCAGCGCCAGGATGATGCTGAAGAGCAACGCCGATAAGAAGCCTGCCACTTCGAAGCCTCCGATGAGCGCATCGGCGATGTAAATGATGATCACGTTGATCACCAGCAGGAACAGCCCCAGCGTGAGGATGGTGACGGGAATGGTCAGGATCACGAGGATCGGTCGCAGGATAGCGTTGAGAATGGCCAGTACGATGGCGACCACGATGGCTGTGCCGTAGCCATCGACCGTTACGCCGGGCAACAGGTAAGCGCCCGCCATAACCGCCAGTGCCGATAACAGAATACTCAGAATTAAGCCCATAAGGAATCGTTAGGTTTGATACGTCATACGCGACTTGTCCAGGACAAGTTTACACCTCAATAAAGACATTTTGACACCAATTTTACAAGAAAAAAGCCATAAAATGCCAATTTGACACATTAAATGGGCCAATCGCTCCTAAAATCCGAGTGGCATTTAAGTTGTTTACAGGGAAGTGTCCCGACGAAAAGAAGGCGCATACGGACAGAACGTCTTTCGCAGGACACGGAAAACAGAATGGACTTAACCCTTCATTGTTCACCTTAAACGATTAAAACTATGTCACTCGTAAGATTTAAACCCTACAGCCCGGCCGCTACCTTTAACAGTGTGTTGGAAAACTTTTTTGGCGACGACGCCTCCAACCTCTTTAACCGCGACTACAGCGCTACGCTGCCGGCGGTAAACGTACAAGAGCACGCCGAGGCCTTTACGGTCGAAGTAGCCGCCCCCGGCCTGAAAAAAGAGAATTTCAAAATCAACGTGAACCACGAGTTGCTGACCATCTCTTCGCAGTTCGAAGACACCAAAGAAGAGAAAGAAGAAGGCAAATACACGCGGCGTGAGTTCAACTACAGCGCGTTTCAGCGTTCGTTCACGCTGCCCAAGTCGGTTGATGGCGAAAAAATTCAGGCCAAGTACGAAGACGGCGTCCTGCGGATTAGCCTGCCCAAACGGGAGGAAGCCAAAGTGAAGCCGAACCGCGAGATTCAGATTTCATAGTCATACCTTTGCAGATACAGAAAGCCCCGCCGTTTCGGTGGGGCTTTTTTGTTGTGCCACGCCTTTAGGAGCGCGACGCCGGGCGTTTCCAAAGCCGTTGCAACCGACGAAAGAAAAAGACCATTCCGACCAACAGCAAGATGACCACAAGGGCTGCGAGGGGCCACAGGAACACCGAAAGTGCCGACAACCCGACCGAAGCCACTGTCTCGGTCGCCGAGACCACCGGATTGCCCAGCCCGCCAGTCGTGGCCGTGGAGGCGAGCCGCGTCTTGGCATTGAGCCCTTTGACCAACCCCGCCGTGCCGCCCCCCGCGATAATCGCCAGGGCCCAGCGCCACATGGGTTCGATGTCGACCATGGTGGACGCCATTACGGCCGTACCGGCAACGGTAGCGGCGGGCAGCGTGATGGCATCGAGCAGGTTATCGAACCAGGGAATGAAGTAGGCCAGCGTTTCGAGAAGGGTCGCCACCCCGAATACCACCATCGCCGGGAGCGTCCCGACCCACTGCCACGACTCGCTGAGCGGCACAACGCCAAAATAACTGGCTACGCTCAGGAACAGCAGCGGCAAAAAGACGCGAAACCCAACGGAGGCGGCCAGGCCCAACCCGATGAAAAAGGAAGCGATCAGTTCTGGAATCATACGAACAGGCATTTCTTCCTTTGACGGATTTGCGCCGGCAGGGGTTCGCCGTCCCCGATGCGGTACGATCAGCGCCCCTGAACGTAGGTCCGCCAGGCCGCGAGTTTGTGGCGGGCGCGTTCCTGCGCCCCAAGTTTCGCCTGCACCCATGCACTGGCCTTCAAGATGGGATCCTGGTGTTGCCACTGCGCCTGGGCAGCGGCCAACAGTTCGTAGTACGACGCCAGTTCCTGCGCCTGGAGACTCGTGAGGCGGTACGGCGGCGCCTCCGGCACCGGTGGTTTCGCGCGCCACACGTACAAGGTGTCGCTTCCCAAGGGAGCCTGTATTCCCCGCCCCGCTTGCCACAGGGCCTGATTTAGAAACTCCTCCGGTGGCAGATGCAGCGCCTGGAGGGTATCGTACCCGGCCGCCGCCTGCCGGTAGAGCCAGAGCGTGCTATCGTTGACGTAGGCCAGCGTCGTATCGCCCCGGGGCGTCAGCACCGGCCCGAACAAGTCGTTGGCTTCCACCGCCTGCGCGAAATGCGCCGCATCGTAATAGAACGGATGCAGTTGTGTCAGCAGGTACGGCCGGGCATCCTGCGCGCCCCGCAGGTAGGTCACCTGCACCGAATCGCCGAACCGGCGGTAATCTACCACCGCGCTGTCCTGCAACAGGCGCGCCTGCACGTCTGCATCGGCCCGCTGCCCCTGCGTTTCCAGCTGGCCCCGGCGAGGGCAGGTCCGCAGAAGGTAAGCCACGGCCCGGTTGTAGTCCATCATAAACGCCAGGCTGTCGTCCAGCCAGTAGGGCAAGCGCCGTGGCAACACGGAGTCGCGCGTGTGTTCGGCCGGGCGCTGGACCGATATCCAAAACGCTCGTTCCAGTTCGTGTTCTTCGTGGGGCTCCAGGATGGAGTCCTGTCCCACGCGGTAGGCCAGGGCCGAAAAGTAGGAAAACGTGCCGGGCACCGCTTCGAACGGAAGCTTGCGGAGTTTTCCGAGTGTGGCGCGCAACAGCTGCTCCTTTTGTGCGATCAGTTGCAGGTTCCGCGAACGATTGGTCGGTGCTCGCGCCAGCGAATCCAGCACCGCCTCCTCCCGCCGCACGAGCGAATCGAGGCGGTGGGCTTCGTATGCGTTGAGGTATTCGTCGCGCGCCATGTCGTCGGCAGCCACGATCAGCGCATCGTTGTGAAAAAAGACCCGTTGCACCTCCTTGCCGGTGACGAGCGAAAAAAAAGCCTGCAACGTGGCTTCCCCCTGCTGCTGAGCACGCGCCAGAATCTGCGCCCGGTGCGCGTAGGCGACCAGCTTTTCGAGGCAACGGAGTTTTACCTGCTTGGCGTCTTTGAAACTGACCTGCCCCGCATAGTCGATGATGTCGAACCCCGGCACGCCCCGCTCGGGAATGAACCAGGGGTTGATGTCGGCGTTGAGGATGCGCGGTTGCAGCCCGAAGAAGTGCAATTCGCCGTGCTCCTCGTCAAAGTAAAACGACGACGCATCGAGCGTGCCGAAGTCAAAGCCCGCCTTTACCCAGCCCCGCCCCACCATCGCCAGTCGCTTTTTCCGCTCTACGCGCGTCAGTTTCGACGTCCGGTCTTCGTGAAAAAATGCACTGTAAGCACGCGTCTCTTCGAATCCTTCGTGCAGGTACGCTTGCAGCGCCGGTTCTGCCAGCCGCCGGGCGTAGTCGGCCAGTTCCGTGTAGATCGCAAACAGCACGCGGCCTTTGTCCTTCTCGGCAGGGTCCCAGTCGCTTTTCTTTTGCGGGTCGATCCGCTCGCGCCAGAGGTATTCCAGCACGTCGTCGAACGAAGCGTCGTTGGGCTGGAGTAACTCGTGGAAATGCAGCTTGTCCTGGATGTTCTGGCGATCCACCTCGTGCCGCACCAGCCGCCGCCAGTTCGTCGGATTGCCGAAAAGCGCACGATTGTCCTTAAACTCCTGCGTGCGTTCGTCTTTCGGGCGCTGTTGGTACTGATAGAGCTGAAAGAGGGCTTGTTTGAGGGCGACGTACTGCTGCTGGGCTTCGTCGTTGAGCGAGTCGTCGAACACCAATTCCAGCCGCGACTCTTCCAATGAAGCGATCACTTCGCCGTAATATTCGGCCGTAATCAATTGGCCGATCTGCCGCACTTCCGTCACCATGTTGGTGGTGGTTTCCAGCTTTAGTCCACCGCCGAACATCCCGAACGGATTCCACAGGAACAGCAGCACCACCAGCCCCACGATCAACAGGGCGTCGAACAGAAAGCGCCAGTTTTTCAGGATCAGGCTAATCATTGCCTTCCTCCTCTCCCGACACGTTCACCGGGTCGATCAGCAGCGCGTCGCTTTGAAACGAGATGTAAATTTCGCGGTAGCCCAACGCGCGCAGCAGTTGCGTCAGCAGCGCGCGCGTATGCTGCTGCGTGGTTTCCACCACGCCCATGTAGGCCAGGTTGTTCCGGATGTCGAGTTCGGCCTGGCGGAAAAATTCTTCCTGATCGTCGAGGCTGATTTTGTTGAGAAAAGCCTTCGGATCAGAAATCAGCGAATCCTCCACAAACCCGGCGGGCGGATACGAAAAGTTGATGACCTTCACGGGCGGCAGCCGCAGCGTAATGCGCTTGCCCTCGATTTCGACATCACGTTCGGCGATCTGCCCCAGGTCGATGCCGGTTTTGACCGTCGCCTGCGAGTAGGCCAGAAAACGGGCTTCGCTGAGTTTCAGAAACCAGGAGAACTTTCGGGTTTTGGTGCCGTGTACAATCTTGTCGACCGTAAATTCGGTGGTTGCCAGATCGCTGGCCTGCTGGATTTTCCCCACCACCAGCCCGCGCTCGTCCGGCTGGCAGGCGATCAGTCCCAGCAGCAACCCGATCAGGGCACTCCACGATGCGGAAGGGGTTTTCATCAGGCATGCACGTTTTGGTGGATGTCCCGTACGGCGTTGAACAGGCAGCGGGCGATGCGCCGCTGCCCCGCTTCGCTCAGCAGAAACTGCGCTTCCAGCCGGTTATCGTAAAACAGGTTTTCGACCAGCAACGCCGGGCAGCGGGTCTTGCGCAGCACGTAGAACGACTTGCTTTCTACCTCCATTTCCCGGTCGGGATCGCCGTCGGTCATGTCTTGCCGGAACTTAAACTCCGGGAACGCCTGCTTGTACGCCTGCGCCACCACGCTGGCCAGTTCGTCGCTCTTGGTCTGGCCCACGCTGGTCCAGACTTCGAACCCGTTGGCCTGTCCGCCTGCGCCGGTCAGCGCTTTCGAGCTGGAATTGCTGTGGATGGAGAGGAAATAGGCGTTCGGGTGGTCACGGTAGAGGGCGTTGGCCTTCTCCACGCGTTCCGTCAGGCTGGTGTCGTCCACGGTACTGACCGTCAGGTCGTAGAAGGGAATGCCCGCTTCCTGCAACAGGTCCATCAGCATTCGCCCGATGCGGCGGTTGATGTCTCCTTCGTAAATCTTGGTGCCGTCGGCAAATTCGTAGCGCTTGCCCCGCTCGGGGGGCGTCTGGTAGACGCCGTCTTTCATGCCCCCGTGGCCGGCGTCCAGCATCGGCACCCAGCCCCCGCCTGCCTCCGAAGCTGGTGTCTGGGTTCGGTAGCGCGCGTAGGCGGCCTGTAGCCGGACGTCGTACTGGTTGGTTTTGTAGCCGCTGCCGTTGTAGCCGTAGGCGAACGAGGCCCAGTCGTACGTACCCTGGCGGGCTTCCGAAATGTACTCGATCAGCGGCTTGCCCCGGGCGGTTTTGGTTTTGATGAAGGCCAGAAAATCGAGAAAATGGTAATACTCCGAGACGCCTTGCTTCTCGACAAAATCGTTGTAGTCCTTATAAAAGTCAGGGTCGCGTGCCTCCCGGGCCGGATCGAGCCGCGCCTTGATGTTGTGCTCCAGGTTTTCGCCCAGAATCTGGAACAGGCCCCACGACGTAGCGTACACCGCTGCTTTGGCGTCGATCTGCCGGGCGGCGTCCAGCCGCTCGTACTCTTTCGCGCCCAGCCGGTAGTGCTTCGTGGTCCAGTTCCGGTAAATCAGCTCGGGATACTGCGCCTGCAACGCTGCCGGATTTTTCCCGAACTTTTCCAGCCAGAACCAGAAGCGATGCCCCTCGAACAGAATTTTGGGCCGCCCGTCGGGCAGGTGTCCGCGCCCCGACGATTCCACCTCCAGGATGGCCTTCACGACCGGCAGCGACAGGCGAATGCCTTCTTCCTGTTGCAACTGATGCAACGCCGCTTCGATCTCTTCGTCGCTCAGCACCTTGCCGAAGATGTTGTCTTTCACCTGCACGAAACTGCCCTGCAACCGCGCCGCTGGCTCGTCCGCAACGGCCGCCGACAGGACTTTGCGCCGGGCGGTCAGCGCCGACGCGCCTTTTTCCTGTTCGACCCGCTCCAGCTCGCGGTCTTCTTCGGCCAGTGCCAGGTCGTCGACATCGAGCTCGCTCATCATCTCCTTCCGGGCCGGCGGTTTGGCGGCGGGTGCCGTGGCCGACGGCGCGCCGGTGGTCCACCGCCGTTGGAGGTACTTGAGCGATTTATCGCCAAAATAAAAGGCAATCATCATCAGAAAAGCCGTCTCGAAAAACTCGAACTGTTGCCGGATCAGCGCCAGTTGGTTGCTGGTCGAATACTCGGTACCAAAACTGGCAATCAGGAGCGAGAGCCCACCCATCAGCAGCGTGAAGGCGATCATCCCGCGTACGGTGCCCGGCGGTAGCCCGAACGTCTGGCTGCGGTACGGATTTTTGTCGGGTGCCGTCAGGTCTTCCTGGCTCACCGGAAACCCCATGCGTTGTTTTTCGCGCGCCTCGAAAATCCGCTGCCATTCCCGGTCGGTCAGGCCATAATTGATGTTGTAATGGTAGACCGACCACATGAAGTACCGCAGAAACACGGCGACCCACGTGACCGATACCACCAGTCCCAGCGCCTGGAAAATGTTCTCATGATCGAAGTACACAAACAACGCGCTGATGAGGCCCAGCACCGTCAGCGTGACGGTCAACACCCCGGTTCCCCCGAAAAAAAAGCGGTGGTAAGGATGCGCGCCGTAGCGCTGGTGGTCGGCTTCGGCGTTGAGGTACTTGACCAGCACGCCGTAGAGAATGCCCAGCGCACTCACCACCACGAACCCGAGGGCCCAGAAACGACTTGCGCTTTCGAGGGCATCGCTCTGCCCGATCAGGACACACAACGCCAGGGCAATGGCCACAATGCCAGCCACATGCACCCACAATTGTTTGGGAAGTGATTTCATGCAGGGGAGAGTTTGCAGCGCTCGAACCAGTCTTCGTCCACAATGCGGATCTGTACCGTTTCGCCGGCGTTCAGAAGGGCGCTGATGGTTTTATAAAAGCGTTCGAAAGCCAGCCGGGAATACTGGACCATTTTTACGGCGCTGGCGGTGTTGACCCCGTCGGCAATCAGCAGACAGCCGCGCGTGTCCTCGTGGGTGTTGCCGACGTGGATGTACACCTGATCGAAACCGGGGATGCCCTGAATTTCCAAATGGTACTCGAACCAGGGGCGCGTCTGCCGGTAGGTCTGCGTCAGACCGGTGAGCGCCCGGTTAAAATCGAGGGGATACAGCCCGGCCGGGATGCGCGTTTCGCCCGCCACCTTCGTTGCGCGAAAGGTATCTTCGAGCGTGTAGGCGAAAAACTTGTTGCGCAGAAAGAGCAGTCCCAGCGTCGTCTGCCCGTCGTCGAGGTAGCGCAACACGGTCAGCGTACTCGCGGCCAGGGGCACGCCCGCCTCGTTCTGCAGTTGGCGCTCGATGTGCGTTACAGAGGGAAGCGCTACCGGCGCAGCGAGAGGCGCAGGTTGGACGGCGACGGTTGCGGCCGACACGCCTTCGGGCAGGCGCGTTGCAGGACGGCGAAACGCTCCGGCCACGGCCTGAAAGCCCTTTTCGAACAGCAGCACTACGTACCCGATGAACCCCACCAGCCAGAGCCAGAGGTCGCTCAGCACCTGGGGATTGGTGAGGAACAGCAGCACCGCAACGGTAAGCAGCGCCAGAAATAGTAAAGCCAGCAGGTGTTTCACAACGAAAACAAAGGCAACAGCAGTGCGTTTTGCGCACGCAACAACTGGATTCGGAAAGCTATCTGGGGAAACGCAACGGTGCGTGACATGCGGCGCGAACAGAACAACGGGCCTGCGCACTGCGGCAGGAGGAGCCAGCACTCCTGAAACGCGGGAAGGGCGGACGGTACGTCGGGGCGACTTTTGCGGCTTCTCGCGAAAACGGCACTAGTTACTGAATTAATTGACCGGTCGCAATACTGATTTTTCAGTATTTCCCCGCTCCCGTTCCCCAATTGTCCGCCGTTTGCGCCCGATTTTCTACTTATGCAGTTCCACATCCTCCCGCAACCGCATGATTCATGATCTGGTAGCCCTCCGCCGACACCTGCACGCCCATCCTGAGCGGTCGGGACACGAGGCACAAACGAGCCGCCTGGTGCGGGATCACCTCGGCGCGCTGGGCTACACCGACCTTCTGCACGGTTTTGCGCAGCATTCGGTGCTGGCTGTGCTGACGACCGGCCGACCCGGCCCCACGCTGCTGTTCCGGTGCGAGCTGGACGCCCTGCCGATCCAGGAGCTTAACCGGTTTGCCCACCGGTCGCAAACGGCGGATGTTTCACACAAGTGCGGGCACGACGGACACATGGCGATTCTGCTGGGCCTCGCCCGTCGATTGCAGGAAGCGCCGCCTGCGTGCGGTCAGGTGCTACTGCTGTTTCAGTCGGCCGAGGAGACGGGCCAGGGCGCGCGGGCGGTGATCGATTCCGGGGTATTGCGTGCCTACCCGATTGCCTACGCCTTTGCCCTCCACAACCTGCCGGGCTACCCGTTGGGCGAGGTAGTCAGCAAAACCGGGCGCTTGACGCCGTCGGTCGAAAGCGTGTGCATCCACTTGCAGGGACGCACCAGCCACGCCGGAGAACCCGACCAGGGCATCAATCCGGCGTTGGTCGTGGCGGACCTGATTCAGTATTTCGCCACGCTGCATTGCCCCGTTCCTACCGACGATGCCTATTTTGTCAGCACTCCCATTCATCTTTCGATGGGCGAAGAGGCCTACGGCATTTCGGCGGGTGCGGCGCAGTTGGGGTATACCTTTCGGACCTGGGATAATGCACGGTTCGACCGGATGAAAGCCACCATCGAAGCGGAAATCGGGCGACGGGTGCAGCAACAACCGGGGTTGCAGGTGCATTGGGAATGGAAAGAAGCGTTTCGAGCCACGGTGAACGACCCGGACGCGGATGCGCTGATTCGTACGGTGGCCGACGGGTTGGGCGTTCCCTTCCACCAACAAAACACGCCGTTTGCGTGGGGAGAAGACTTCGGTCTGTTCACCGAGCGGTACCGGGGAGCGCTCTTTGGGCTGGGGGCGGGGCCGGATTGCCCAGTGCTGCACAGTCCCGACTACGATTTTCCGGATGCATTGCTCGACCGGGGCGTCGGCCTGTTCGAGGGACTGGTACGGGCAATGCTGGGTTCCTGAAACGAAACGCGGGGAAGGCCGTTGGTACGATCTTCCCCGCGTTGGGCTACCGGTCGATTCCGGTTACTCGAACATGCTTTTTTCGGGCTGCGGCAACGGCTCGCGGGGCAGCTTCTCGTCGCGCTGGGCGGTATGATACACCATCGACGCCACAATAACGGCCATTTGTTGCAAGTCTTCTTTCACCAGGCGCTCGTAAACGTCCATGTTGGTGTGGTGCGTACGCGTACCGTACTCAATCGGGTCCTGGATGAACTGGAACCCCGGCAACCCGACGGCATCAAAACCAAGGTGATCGGTACCGCCCGTGTTCTGGATCGTCACGGTGGGGTGGTCAATCATGTCCTTGAACGGTGCAAACCAGGCTTCGAAAATCGGGCGCACGGCGTCGTTGCCTTGCAGGTAAATGCCACGGATGCGTCCCGTCCCGTTGTCGATGTTGTAGTACGCCGACAGCTTGCTATGGTCCGGCTTGAGTTGCATCGTTGCCTGATCGGCAAAGTGATTTTTCACGTAGTTGCGTGACCCGTAAATTCCCTGCTCTTCGCCCGACCACAACGCAATGCGGATGGTTCGCCGGGGACGCAGGCCCGACTGCTGCAAAATCCGTACGGCTTCCATCATCACGATGCATCCGGCCGCGTTGTCGGTCGCGCCCGTTCCGGCGTGCCACGAGTCAAGGTGACCGCCCAGCATCACCAGTTCCGATTTCAGGTTTTTGTCCGTTCCGGGAATTTCCGCCACCACGTTGTAGGCACCCAGGTCCTGATCGAAAAACCGGGTCTGAACGTCGGCTTCCAGTTTGACGGGCTGGTCGTGTTCCAGCAGACGCGCCATCAGGTCGGCGTGCTCGGGGGCCATCTCGATTTCGGCGAGGGCCGGTTCAGCATCGCCTTGGTACGAAGCGCCGTTCGACGTAAAGAACGTGCCGTGTTTGCCACGCGTACCGCGGATGATCAGCGCCGCGTTCTCCTCCTGCAAAAACGCCCCGATTTTCTGTTGCAACGCCCGCCGCGCCCGGTACTGGGCAATGAATTCCGGCGTGTAGCGGCTGCTGTGCCCAATCGGCTGTTTGCCCTTTTCCAGCAACTCTTCTTCGGTGAGGCGCGTGCCGTCGGGCTCGAACGTGGGGGCCGTTTCGGCGGTGGACTTTACCAGCACAATTTTCCCGGCCAGTTTTCCTTTGTATTGCGCCAGGTCCTCTTCCGTAGTGGCATTCATCAGCACGACCTCGCCGGAAATGGGTCCGTTGGTGCCGCTCGTCCACGCTTTCGGCGCACCGATCAGCGGGAAATAATACGGCTCCGTCATGGCGGCGTAGTACTTCTCGGTCTGCCATCCTTTGCCGAATTCGCCCCATTTTTCCAGTTGAGCGTTTTTCAGGCCCCATTCCGTCAACTGCCCGACGGCCCACTCGGCGGCCCGCTGGTAGCCCGGCGAGTTGGTGAGGCGCGGTCCGGAGGCATCGGTCAGATGAAAGGCGATCTCCTCTACCTGCGAGTTTTCAAGGCCTTCGTGCTTAATTTTGTGAACCGCACTCAGATCGGCCGCATCCTGCGACCAGGCGGCTGACGAAAGCAGCACCGCGGCAATCAACGCGTATCTTTTTCTCATATTACGTACGTTAAGGGTTGGGAAGACTCAAATGTATGCACCAACCGCCATCCCCCCTAGCCCATGATTAAAATCAACCGGATTCATCACGTAGCCCTTATTGTCTCCGACTATGCCCGTTCCAAGCATTTTTACACGCAGGTGCTGGGGCTGCCGGTCGTGAAAGAAACGTACCGCGCCGCGCGCGACTCCTACAAACTGGATCTGGCCGTGGGCGACCATTACCAGCTCGAACTGTTCTCGTTTCCCGATCCGCCGCCGCGTCCCTCCTACCCCGAAGCCGCCGGCCTGCGCCACCTGGCCTTTGAGGTTGACGACGTAGCGGCGGCCAAAGCGAGCCTCGAAGCGCAGGGCATTGCCGTGCAGGACATCCGGGTCGACGAACTCACCGGAAAGAAGTTTGCCTTTTTCGACGATCCCGACGGCCTGCCGTTGGAGGTCTACGAACGATAAATCCGCGATTGCGCGGCCTGACGAAGGGGTGAAGTAGTAGAGGAACCGTCTATCAGAAAAGACGTGAGGGAGCTTCTACCCTTCTGTTTCTTCCTCTGGAACGTTGACCGATTGCTCGTTACACGCCGAACGCCCTCAGTATCAATTTCATTCCCTCATTCTTCGATGCTCAGGATAATTTTTCCGGCATTTTCGTTGGCTTCCATCAGGCGATGCGCTTCGGCAGCCTGCGACCAGGGCAGCACTCGATCGATCACGGGGCGAAGTTGCCCTTCGCGGAGGCGGTTGAAAGCAAATTCCTGAAACGCTTCGGTCAGGCGAATCTGGTACGCCCGGGAGCGCGCCCGGAGGGTAGAGCCTTTGATGGAGAGGCGGCGGGACAAGACCGTACGCAGGTCCAGTTCGTCTACCTTTCCGCCGCCCAGCGTGGCCAGCAAGACCAGCCTGCCGTCGGTTTTCAGCAGGCTGATGTTCTGCGAAAAGTAAGGCGCGGCGATAAAGTCGACAATCAGGTCGACGCCTCTGCCCCCGGTCCGTTGTTGCACCTCGGGGGCAAACGGTCCCTGTTGGTAGTCGATGGTGTGGTCGGCGCCTAGCTCCCGGCAAAGCGCGTGCTTCCCCGCCGAAGCGGTCACCAGCACCGTTGCCTCCATCGCCTTGGCCAGTTGAATGGCGGCTGTCCCAACGCCACTCGCGCCCGCATGGATCAGCACCTGTTCGCCCGCCTGCAACTCGCCCAGCCACATCAGGGCCTGAAACGCCGTCAGGAAAACTTCCGGCACGGCCGCCGCTTCGGCGTAGCTCCACTCGTCCGGCATAGGCAACGCCATCTGTTCGTGGATCACCGCATATTCGGCGTACCCTCCGCCCGGCAACAGACCAAACACCCGGTCGCCCACCTGATGGCGGGTCACCGCCGCGCCTACGGCTACCACTTCGCCCGCCATTTCGAGTCCCAACAAAGGACTGGCCCCTTTGGGAGGTGGATACTTGCCCTGGCGCTGCAAGGTATCGGCCCGGTTAACCGCCGTGGCGGCCACTTTTACCAGAAGTTCGTCGGAAGCTGGCTCGGGGCGTTCGGCTTCGCCGAGCAAGAGTTGTTCGGGGCCGCCCGGTTCGCGGACCAGCACCGCACGCATGAAAGTAGGCATGGGATCAAAAAGTAGATGAGCGTAAAGATAGAAAATGGGCTGGTCCGGTGTCGACAGCGTCGGAGCGCATCATAGTTTCATTTCTTCATATAGTACACTTTTTTCGGATTTATCTGTACACGGTGAGGTTTAGTGCCCGCTTGCCCAATCTGGGCTCGGCGCAGTGACGACCTTTGTGTGTTCGCTCCCTAAACTTCTACACTTCAAACTTTTACGTTGTCTGCTCATGGGAATTCCCGTTACACTGGTGCAAAAGAAGCAACTCGCTTCCCTGCAAGAAACCATTTCGAAAAAGGAACAAACGATCGAACGTGCCTCCTTTTTCATCAAAGAAATCGAGAAGGGCAACCTGGATCTCCAGTTGGAAGCACAGGACGACGACCAGTTGCACGCCGCGCTGGTCAGCATGAAAGATCAGTTGCAGAAGATTTCCAAAGAGGAAAAAGAGCGCACCTGGGTCACCGAAGGGCTGGCCAAGTTTGCTGACATTCTGCGCCAGCACAACGACGATCTCGAAGAACTGACGGACCACCTGCTGCGCGACCTCGCCGACTACATGGGCATCAACCAGGCGGCTTTGTTCGTGCTGAATACCGACGAGGAAGACGAGCCTTTCCTGGAGATGTGTGCCTGTTATGCCTACAACCGTAAAAAATACCTGCACAAACGGGTGGAATTGGGCGCCGGCATGATCGGGCAGGCGTTTCTGGAAAAAGAGCCACTTTACCTGACCGAAATTCCGGAAGATTACGTGGCCATTACGTCCGGCACCGGCAAGGCCCTTCCGCGCAACATCGTCATCATTCCGCTGAAGGTAAACGACCAGATGTATGGGCTGATCGAACTGGCCTCGTTTACGTTGATTCCCCCTTACCGCCAGCAGTTTCTGGAACGCCTGGGCGAATCGATTGCCTCTACGCTCGCGTCGGTAAGAATTGCCCAACGAACCCAACGCCTGCTGCAGGAATCGCAGCAACAGGCGGAGATGTTACAGGCGCAGGAGGAGGAAATGCGGCAGAATATGGAGGAACTCTCCGCCACGCAGGAGGAGATGGCGCGCAAGGGTACCGAAATCGAACATCAGATCAAGGCGATTCAGAACAGCGGCATCGCCTCCATCGAGTTTACCCCGGACGGCACCATCCTGGCCGCCAACGAAAGTTTTATCCAGTTGATGGGGTACCGCCTGGACGAAATTCAGGGCAAACATCACCGCATCTTTATGCCCGACGACCAAGCCCACACAGCCGACTACCAGCTTTTCTGGCAGGAATTGAGTGAGGGAAAGTCCAAATCCGGGGAGTATATGCGCGTCAACCGGAAGGGCGAGCGCGTCTACCTGCGCGGCAGCTACTCGGCCATTCGCGACAATACCGGCGACGTGGTGCGTGTCCTGAAGCTGGCGACCGACATTACGGCCATCAAAGCGGCCGAGCTGGACGCCCGGCAACAGGTCGAAACGCTTTCGGGGAAACAAGGCCAACTGGAGCAACTGCTGGAAGAGCTGCACGAAAAAGAGCACGTCCTCATGTCGATCATGAACGAGATCGACCTACCGCTGGTCGCCCTGGATGCACACCATCGCTTGATTACCTGCAACCGCGCGTTCGAAGCCTCATTCAAAGATTCGCCGGCAGCCTGCACCCCCGGGGCCGATTTCCTGGCCCTGTTGGACTCAGAAGCTGCCCAACAAGCGCATCGGGACCGCATGGAAAAGGTGCTGCAGGGCGAAACGGTGAAAGAACGGATCACGCCGGCGGAAGGGCTTCCGCTGGAAGTTACGCTGTCGCCTCTACGGAACCGGCAGAACGAAATTGTGGGTGCTATTTCCTGCACCAAGGAGGTTTCTGAACGCAGACCCTCCTGACAACGGCGCCCTCGGTAATTTCCACCACACAGCGTTATATCGGGCCTGGCTCACAGAGAGTCGGGCCTTTCTTTTTGGTTTTATGGCTTGCATGCCGCGCCCGATTCGCCTAAACTGCTTGCGGAAACGAAACGGAGACGGTCTGCCTTTCGGGTCCACCTCCTGCGAACCTGTCCCGTTGTGCCCATGCCTGCCAGCCTGCATCCTTTGTTTCAGCCGAAATCCGTAGCCCTGATCGGCGCCTCGGAAAAGCCCGACAGCGTGGGTCGGAAATTGTTTTACAACCTGATCACACAACCCTTCGGCGGCACGCTCTATCCCGTCAACCCGAAGCGGCGCAGCGTACTGGGCATCCGCACCTACGCATCGATCGGTGAGCTGCCCGAGCGCATCGATCTGGCCATTGTTGCAACTCCGGCGGCCACGGTGCCCGATGTCCTGGAAGCGTGCGGTCAGGCGGGCGTGCGCAGCGCGATTGTGGTGGCGCGGGGGTTTCGGGAATCGGGGCAACCCGAAGGGCTAGCGCGTGAGGCGGCCTTGCAGCAGATCGTCCGGCGGTACAACATCCGGTTGCTGGGACCCAACTCCATCGGGTTGGTACGCCCTCACGTTGGTCTGAATGCCTCGTTCATTCGGCCGGTGGCGCAACCGGGACACGTGGCGTTTCTCAGCCAGAGCGGCTCGCTGGGCGACGCCATCCTGGACTGGAGCGCCCAGCGGAACATCGGCTTCAGCGCATTTGTGTCGCCCGGGTCCATGCTCGACCTCGATTGGGGCGACCTGATCACGTACTTCGGTGACGATCCGCAGACCAAAGCCATTCTGCTCTACATCGAAACGCTGCCCAATGTGTCGCGCTTTTTGTCGGCCGCCCGGGAAGTTTCCTATACCAAACCGATCATCGCGATCAAAGGCGGACGCACCGAAGGCGGCAGTCGGGTCACCGCGACGCACACCGGAGCCATGACGAGCCAGGACGCCATTTTCGATGCGGCCTTCCGGCGTAGCGGCATCCTCCGGGTCGAAACCATCGCCGAGCTGTTTTCCATGGCGGCCGTGCTGGCCAACCAACCCCGCCCCCGCGACCGGCGGCTGGCAATTGTGAGTAACGCAGGCGGGCCGGCCATTCTGGCGACGGATGCCCTCCTGGCGGGCGGCGGTAAGCTGGCTACCTTTTCGGACACCACGCGGCAGGCGCTCGACCGAGCGCAGGTCTACCATCCGGAAAATCCGCTGAACCTCTTTCGCGACGCCAGCCCTACCCATTACGCGCAGGCGGTCGACACGGTGCTGAACGATCCGCAGGTCGACGGCCTCCTGGCCATTCTGACGCCCCAGGAGTCGGCACGGCCGGAAGCCATCGCCGCGGCCCTGCAACGCACGCTGGCACATGTCAAAAAGCCGGTTCTGACCTGCTGGATGGGCGGCGCTTACGTTGAAAAGGCCAACGAACAGTTGAGCCAGGCGGGCATTCCGACGTTTAATTACCCCGAAACGGCCGTGCGGGCGTTCAATTACCTGTGGCGGTACGCCTACAACCTGCGTGGGATCTACGAAACACCCCGCCCCGCGACTCAACTGCTAACGACACCCGCAGCCGACCCCGCCCCGCCGCGGGAACTGGAGCTGTTCCACCGCGCCCGGCAAGTCGGCGATACGCTGCTGAACGCCGCCCGCGACACGGCCCAGACCGTATTGCCGGAAGTCGAAGCCAAACAGCTGCTGGCCGCCTATGGCATTCCGGTGGTGGAGGCCTTTCGTGCCCGTACCGAAGACGATGCCGTGCAACAGGCCGAACGGCTAGGCTTTCCGGTGGTGCTCAAGGTAGACTCCACCCAGATCGTTCACAAGGCCGAAGCGGGCGGCGTTCTGCTCTCGGTGCCCGACGCCGACTCGGTACGACTGGCCTACCGGCGCATCGAGCGGACCGTCAGCGAACGGGTGCGCCCGGAGGCGTTTGAGGGCGTTCTGGTGCAGAAAATGTACTACTACCGGGGGCTGGAAATCATCCTGGGCAGTTCGGTCGACGACGGCTTCGGGCCGGTGCTGCTGTTCGGAAACGGCGGACGCGTGGCCGAAGTCTACGACGACAAGGCGCTGGCCCTGCCACCACTCAACACCACGCTGGCGCGACGGCTGATGGAGCAGACCCGGATTTTTCGCGCCCTGCGCGACCGCTTTACGCCCGAAGTCGTGGAACAACTGGAACAAGTCGGCGTGCTATTCAGCCAGTTGGTTGTAGATCACCCGCGCATCCGCGAAGTCGACGTCAACCCACTGGCGGTGTCGTCGCGGGGCGTGATGGTGCTCGACGCCCACATCGAATTGCACCCCTGGTCGGTGCCCGACGACGCCCTGCCCCGGCCGGTGATTCGCCCGTACCCCACGCAATATGAACAGGCCGTTACCCTGACAGACGGCACCGCGTTGTTGATCCGTCCCATTCGGCCGGAGGACGAACCCCAAATGGTCAAGTTTCACCAGACCCTGTCGGACCAGACCATCTACCTCCGGTTTTTCTTCCGCTTCGCGTACGAACAGCGGGTCTCCCACGACCGCATGGCCCGTTTGTGTTTTGCCGACTACGACCGTGAGTTGACGCTGGTCGCCGAATACCCCGCCGCTAATCGCATTGTGGGGGCCGGGCAACTGTTCAAAACCCGCCAGGAAGACGAAGCCGAGTTTGCTCTTCTGCTGAGCGACGATTTTCAACGGCGTGGGTTGGGCAGTACTCTGCTGCGTACGCTGGTCGCCATCGGCAAACGGGAAGGCTTCCATACGCTGCGCGCCGACATCATGACCGAGAACACCGGCATGCAGCAACTGGCGCGTAAAGTGGGGTTTCAGGTCCGGTTCGATGCCGACGAAGGGGTGATGAAAGCAACCCTGCAATTTTAAAATGGCCCACGTGACCTCCCGCCGTTATGATACTGACAAACTCCTGGTCATTCTCGACTTGGACGAAACGCTGATTTTCGCCACGTCGACGCCCCACGATACAGCGTGGCATTTCGAGGCAGGTCCCTACAAAGTGTATCGCCGTCCTCATGCCGCTGCGTTTTTAGCGACACTGGCCGCACATTTCGAGGTGGCCGTCTGGTCCTCGGCCTCCGACGATTACGTGGCACAGGTCGTCGCGCAGCTTTTTCCGGCGCACTATCCGCTGCGGTTCGTCTGGGGGCGCAGTCGCTGCACGTTTCAGATCGACTACGAACAACTCGAAGAAACCGGCAGCTACGATCCGTTCAGCCACTACCACTACGTCAAGAAGCTCCGCAAAGTCCGGAAGCGGCTGGGCATCCCGCTGGAACGCATGCTGATTGTGGATGACACGCCTTACAAATGCCGGTACAATTACGGCAATGCGATTTATGTCAAAGAGTTCTGGGGCGATCCGGCCGACGAAGAGTTACGGCACCTCACCCACTACCTTCTTTCGCTCCGTAGCGAGCCCAATGTCCGGACGCTCGAAAAACGCTTCTGGCGCGCACACTATCAATAGCCGATGCAGGCTCTCTCTTCCGCCCTGACCAGAAGTCGCCCAAGGCAAAGCGCAAGAAACGGGTGGACGCCCTCGCCGGCCGCTGCGTAACTTTGCGGCGATGAATGACGTGTACCTTCCCCTCCCTCCGCATTTTAGTTTCGACGAGTGTCGCTGGTTTCTGAACCGCAATTACGACGATTGCCTGCACTGCCTCACGCCCAAGGGCCTGTCGAAAGCGGTGCTGCTGGACGAAGAGCTGGTGGTGTTTTCGGTGGAAGAGGCGGCCGAACAGTTGGAGATCCGGCTGCTGCACGGATCGGCGACGCCCCGGCGGCGGGAACAACTGGCGACGTACGTACGGGACTGGCTCGATCTGGAGCGGGATCTGGCTCCTTTTTACCAGTTACTCTCGCAGCACCCCACCCTCGCCTACATGCCCGAGGCCTTTGGCGGTTTGCGGCTGATCGGCATTGCCGACCTGTTCGAAACGCTCTGCTGGTGCATCATCGGGCAACAGATCAACCTCACGTTTGCCTACACACTCAAGCGGCGGCTGGTCGAAGCGTTCGGCACCTCGGTGACGCTGGCAGGCGAGCGGCACTACGTATTTCCAACGCCAGGGACGCTGGCCGAGGTGCCTCCCGATACGTTACGGGCGATGCAGTTTTCCCGCCAAAAAACCGATTACGTGCTGAACTTGGCGGCGCTGTTTCGCGACGGGGCACTCAGTCGGGACCAACTTCTGACCCTGCCAACCACCGAAGCCCGACGCCAAGCGCTGCTGGCGGTGAAAGGCATCGGCGTCTGGACGGCCAATTACGCGCTGATGAAAAACCTGAAGGCACTCGACTGCATTCCGTATGGCGACATCGGCTTGTTGAACGCGCTGCGCGATCACGGCCTGATGCAGGACCGGAACGATCGCGCCGGACTCGACGCACTGTTCCGGCAGTTTGCGGGGTGGGAAAGTTACCTCGTATTTTACCTCTGGCGCAGCCTGGCCGTGCCTGCTAGCCTTCCGCCGAAGCCCTGACCTTTTCCGCCTGTGCTTTCCATCGCCGGTACGCGGCCCGCAGGCAGTGCCCACACGGCCGATAGCCCAGCGCCAGTGCTTCCTCTTCCGACGCAAAAAATACCCGGTTCTCCCGCCGCATGCGCCGGCCCGAGCGGCAGGTCAGGGTACCGTAGATGTGCAGGGTGTGGTTCCCGGCCCAGCGAATCTGCCCCTGACGCAGGGCGCGCCATCGGTGGGCACGTCCTGCCGGCGTTTCAGGAAAATCGGTGTGCGCGATCATCGTCCTCAGCCCAGCTGCCCGTATTGTGCGGCTTCCCACGCCAGCATGGCTTTTTTGCGCGCCGTTCCCCAACGGTAACCGCCGAGCTGGCCCGCTTTCTGCAACACCCGGTGGCAGGGAATCAGGTACGCGATGTGGTTTTTGCCGCAGGCCGTGCCGACTGCGCGTACCGCCTGTGGATTTCCCACCGCTTCGGCGATGTGTCCGTAATGCGCCAGTTGCCCGGCCGGAATTTTCAGGAGTGCTTCCCAGACTTTCACCTGAAAGTTGGTGCCTTTCAGCAAAAGGTGGATGGGTTTGGGCACCGTGGTACGCGCCGGCGCGAAAATCTGGTCGATTGTGGCGCGGGTCAGGAGTGGATTTTCCGCCCAATGGGCATCTGGCCATTCCTCCTGCAACCCGGCCAGCGCCGTCGCCGGATCTTCCTCTTGCAGAAACACCAGCCCGCACACCCCCCGCCGGGTCACCGCCACGAGCGCCGGTCCGAAAGGCGTGGGGTGCACTCCGTAATATAGGTCCATTCCTTTGGCCTTCTGCTTGTATTCGCCGGGCGACAGCGCCTCGTAGGTCACAAACAGGTCGTGCAGGCGACCGGGACTCGACAGCCCCACACTATAGCTCACGTCCAGCACGTCGCGCGACTGATTCAGCAGTTGCTTGGCGTATTCTTTGGTCAGGTATCGGAGGAAGCGCTGCGGCGTGGTGCCCGCCCAGCGACTGAACATCCGCTCGAAATGGAAAGGACTCAGGTGAACATGATCGGCCACGTCCTGCAAGCTCGGCTGCTGGGTGTGGTGCGATTCAAGAAAGAGAATGGCCCGTTCGATGCGTTCGTAATCGAGGGAGGCCTGCGACGAGGCGACAGCTAATTTTTCCATGATCGGAGGAGTTCTATCGGATTGACAGAACAAAGGTAGTGGCTCGCGCCGGCCCTCAACACCCGGATCTTGCGGTGTTGACATGCAGCACCACAGGCGTTTGCGGATGCATTTTTCAACCAAAACCCGCCCTTGCTTGTCCGTACCGTTTCAGCGCAGGTACTTTTTCAGGCCACAGCGCTTAAGCGCCTTCAGGCCTTCGGCCACGGCTTGCGCATTGAGGCGTGCGCCTGCTTCGTCGGTATGCGTATGGTCGTTGGGGAAAAAGGAGGCGACTTTCTCGGGTCCCAGGGCTTCGTAGTGCGTGGCGACGCGGTCGTTCAGGTCGATGTAACAGACGCCGGTCTCTTCGGCGATTTGCTCGGCCCAGGTGGCGTAGCTGTCGGTGGCCCGCTTAACCTCGCCGTCCTCCCAGTTGTTGCGCGGCACCAGCGAACAGACAATGGGCGTCGCACCGCGGGCTTTGGTCTCGCGGATGTACTGCCGCAGGTACCACCCGTACGAATGCACCACTTCGTGTTGGCCGGTCAGCAGGTTGTCGATGGC
This sequence comes from Catalinimonas alkaloidigena, assembly GCF_900100765.1. Lineage (NCBI taxonomy): Bacteria > Pseudomonadati > Bacteroidota > Cytophagia > Cytophagales > Catalimonadaceae > Catalinimonas > Catalinimonas alkaloidigena. The sequence continues at coordinate 217,426 of NZ_FNFO01000012.1, forward strand.
CTCCGTTTCTTCGCCGATGCCTTTGATTGTGCCGCGAGCGCGGGACGTGTCGTTGATGGCGCTGGCGTCGTTGTGCCCGAATTGCATGATCACGAAATCGCCGGGCCTGACCCGTGCCAGAGCTTTCTCCCACCATCCCTGCGTGATGAACGTGCGGCTGCTGCGGCCACCCAACGCATGGTTTTCCAGGTGGATGCGGGTGGTGTCCATAAACTCGTGCAGGTAGTCGCCCCAACCCCACTCGCCGTTCGCGCCGTCGCCCCGGCCATTTTTCACGGTCGAGTCGCCGATGATGACCAGCGTGGGCTTTTCTTTGCGGGGAGCGGCCGCCGCCAGCACGACGCAACCGATTAGGATCAGTACTCGAGAGAAAAAGGTATACATCGAAAATCAGTTTGGGAACCGGTGGCTTAGTTCGGGAACATCATGGCACTGTCGTTCATTTTGTTGGGATGTTCCTGCAGAAGTTGGTACATCGCCGCTCCGGCCAGCAGCACGGGTCCGTAGCCGTGCGCCGCGTAGGGGCTGATAGGACGGTAATAGTAAAACGCCGGATCGAACGCCATGCCCGTACCGACGCAGGTGCCTTCTACCTGCCCTTTTTCGTTGACTTTGGTGCTGACGGCGTTCCAGGCCAGCAGCGCCATCGACGCATGCGCCTGCCGGTCGATCCAGCCCCGGTTGATGGCGTGCGCGATGCAGTAGGCATAAATGGCCGTGGCCGAGGTTTCCAGGTAAGAATCGTTGCGGTCGAGCAACTGGTGCCAGAACCCTTCGCCCGACTGGTACGACGCCAGTCCCCGGATGTGGGCCTTCAGCAGCGCGAGCACCTCGGCCCGTCCCGGATGGTTCTCGGGCAACACTTCCAGCAACTCTACCTTGGTCATCAGCGCCCAGCCGTTGGCCCGCCCCCAGTGAAACTGCGGATGCGTCTCCATGCTCTCGACCCAGCCGTGCATGTAGACGCCTTTTTCGCGGTTGAACATCCGCTGCGAAAACTGCCGAACCTGCTTCACGGCCTCGTCGTAATACTTAGTATCGCCCGTCAGCTTCCCCATTTGTGCGATGGCCGGCACGCTCATGTAGAGATCGTCGAGCCAGAGGGTGTTGGGCAGCGGGCGGTTACGAGCCAGCGTACCGTCGGCCAGGCGGTACTCTTTGTTCATGATGTAGTCCATGTACAGGTCGATCTGCGGCCGGAGGTTGCCCCCGACGCCCGCCCGCTCGGCCTTGATCATCGCCATGCACATCGCCCCGGCATCGTCGAGGGCATGGGGGCTCAGCATCTGCCGCAGCGGGTTCTGTTCGTTGGGGTATTTCTGCTGATAGGCGCGGAAGTAAGGCGTTACCTCGCTGAGGAACTTCATGCGCGCGGCTGTGTAGTCGGTGTAGCGTTTGTCGCCGGTTACCTGCCCGGCCAGCAGCATGGCGCCGTAGGTCACGCCCCATTCGTAACTCGTCAGTCGAAAATCGCCGGCCTGAAGCGCAGCATTCTGCACGGGCTTTTTACGATCGGTAATGACGGCCGCGGTAGCGCGGTCTACCACCTGGGTCGGCGTAACGGCCTCCAGGTAGGCACGCACACGGTCCAGCACGCCCTTCACTTCCTGCGGAGAGACTTCACGATAGGGCGTTAGGTAATCGGGTTGCAGCGCGTGGAGCGGAGTGTTGGCGTCGGTCAGGGGCGCTTTCTGGGCGAGGGCGGGGCCCATCAGGAGCGTACCTGTTACAAAAACACTGGCAGCAAGGTGGCGAAGGCAGTTCATAGATACGTGGTCTGGTGTCATGTTGTGATGGTGTGTGCAGGCCGTCTTCCAGCTAGACAGCCGTGCGCGGCAATCTCCCTAGTCGACCAGGCCTTATGGTGCTTTTCTACTGCTAAAGGGACTGTTTCGGTCGGGTTATAATCACGGCGGTGCCATACGTTGTTCGGGTGTGTCGTGTTTTTGTAAAAGTTGCAGCCATAAAAAACGCAGCACGGGCTTTTTATCTCGGAATGTTCGATTAAAATTGCTCGGGGTAGCAATCTTTACGATACACTACCTTTGTAAGTCGATGGAGATGTGCGCCTTACGCCACAATTTCCTTCTGACTCCTGCCGACCGGACAGGCTGGGCGTTCCGGTCAAGGCTACAGCACTTACAGGTTACACGAGGTTACTTGTCGATCAATTGCAGGCGGGCGGCATAGCGCCGTGTGCGCTACCGACCTGCGTTTTACCACGGCTCACCGAATCAGTACATGTTTATTGCACTTTCTTCTTTTCTGCACTTCTTCCGCTTGTTATTCGCCACGCTTCCCGCTTTGCCGTTCGGTAGCCTTGTGATCGCAAGTCGCGTTCGTGCCATTTCTTATTTTTAGTACCTTTTTTATGTACGTGCGAAGCAGTTTTTGGGCCGTTCTGTCGGCACTGCTCCTGAGTGTCGGGGGCGGGTGGGGCACGCTTCAGGCACAGGCGAACGCACCGGTTGTTTTTCGGAACTTCAGCGTAGACGACGGCCTTTCTCACAACTTTGTACGCGAGGTGTTGCAGGATTCGACCGGGCTGATGTGGCTGGCGACCGAAGACGGCCTCAATAAGTTCGACGGGTACCAGTTCCAAACATACCGGGGAGGCTCCACGGGGCAGCCTGGGGCGCTTACCGACCATCCGATCATGGCGCTGGCCGAAGATCTGGCGCACAACATCTGGGTAGGCACCTGGGGCGGAGGTGTGTTTGTGTACGACCGGCAGCTCGATCGTTTTCATGCCCTGGCCACCGACGTGCCTTTGCCTTCTCCCTACATCTATGATCTTTTCTGCGACCGGCAGGGCCGGATGTGGATCGGCACCGGCGGCGGCGGTCTGGTTCGCTGCGATCTACCCACCGGAGCCGATTCGCTCGTTCGGCTGACCGCTTACCAGCACGCCCGCGCCGACGTCCGCAGCCTGGGCAGTAACCGCGTTTATTCCATTGCCGAAGGACCCAACGGGCACATCTGGGTCGCAACCCTGGGCGGCGGCGTCAACCAACTGGACCCAGAAACGGGATCGTTTGTCCGCTACCAACACCACCCACAAGACCCGAAGAGCCTGAGCAGTAACGATGTATACGTGCTTTTTTTCGACCGCCAGGATCGCCTCTGGGTCGGGACCTGGGACGCCGGATTGCACATGATGGCAACACCGACGCAGGGCTTTGTCCACTTCCGGCACGATTCTACGCAACCCCGCAGCTTGCCCAACGATCAGGTCTGGGCGCTGACCGAAGACCTACAGGGGCGCCTCTGGGTCGGTACCGACAACGGGTTAGCCCGATTCGATCCTACAAGCCAACAGTTTCAAGTTTATCGGCATAATCCCGTCAATCCCAAAAGCCTGACGGCCAATTCGGTTAAGTGCCTTGCGGTCGACCGGGACGGGCGCCTTTGGGCGGGCACGTACAACGGCGGCGTCAGTTTGCTCGACGTCCACGCGCAACAGTTCGCCCATTACTTCAGAGGGCTGGAAAACCCCACCCTTTCGCTCAACGACGTCAGCGCCTTCCTGGAACTTCCCCACGGACAGGTCTTGGTCGGGACCGACGGCGGGGGGCTCAACGTATTCGAACAGGGCACCGGTCGTACGACTCCCCTCCCGCAGAACCCCCAGGCGGGGAACGGCAAAGTCAAAACCCTGATGCAGGACAGCCTCGGCCGCATTTGGGTCGGGTATTGGGGCGGCGGATTCGGCTACTTCGATCCCGAATTTCAACGCTTTGTGCATTACCAACGCGAACCGGGTCCACATCGCCTGACCAACAACAACGTCATGTGCTTTGCTCCGGCGGCCCACAATACCCTCTGGGTCGGCACATACGGCGGCGGACTGCATCATTTCGATCCGTCGACGGGCATTTTCCGCACCTACACCCTGTTGCCCGCCGGAACCGACAGCGCATCGGAGCAACACAACGACCGGATGATCTGGTCGCTGTTGGTCGACCGGCAACACGACCTGTGGGTAGGCACGGGCAGCGGGCAGTTGGCACGCATCGACCCCATCACACAACAAAGCACGTTTTTTTCGGAACCGCTTCATGGCGAAGCCGACTATTCGGTGATCACCCTCTTCGAAGATTCACAAGGGCGCATCTGGGTCGGACTGGAAGGCGGCGGCCTGAAACTGTTTCAGCCCGATACCCAAACGTTTCGCTCCTTCACGACCCGCGACGGCTTGCCCAGCAACAGCATTCAGGCCATTGAAGAAGACGATCAGGGCTTTTTGTGGATCAGCACGACCAACGGCTTGGCCCACTTCGATCCGGCAACCGGTGTGCTTCGTACGTACGGCCTGCCCGATGGCTTGCAAGGGTTGCACTTTAACCGGCAGGCGTCCCTGACGCTGGCTTCCGGCCAGATGTTGTTCGGCGGCAACAACGGCTTCAACCTGTTCCATCCCGACAGCCTCGAACAAGTCCAAACGCAGATTCCGCTGGTGTTCACCGACCTCCAGTTGTTCAACCGGCCCGTCCCGGTGGGTGCGCCCGGTTCGCCGCTTTCGGCCCACATCAACCAGACGCACTACCTCGAACTGCCGCATACCGCTTCGGTCTTCAGCATCGAATACGCGGCGTTATGCTACAACGCTCCCGATCAGGTACGGTACCAGTACAAACTCGAAGGCTTTGTGGACGAGCGCTGGCAGCAGGTCGGGCAGGAACGCAAAGCGCTGTATACCAACCTGCGGCCGGGCGATTATCGGTTCAAAGTGTCCATCGTCCCGGAAAAAGGCCTGTCGAGCCCGGTGCGTACGCTGGCCATACGCGTACTGCCGCCGTGGTGGAGCACCTGGTGGGCGCGTGTGCTGATGGTGCTGGGATTCCTCGCCCTGCTGGCGCTGATCTACCGCTTGCGGATGGGAGCTGTCCGGCGGCGCAATGCACAACTGGAGCGGCTTGTGCAGGAACGTACGCTGCGCCTGCAACAGGCCAACGATACGCTGCGCGAGATGAACCAACTGATTCAGGAACAAAAGGAAGAAATTGAGAGCCAGGCGGAAGAGTTGTTTGAAACCCACTACGAAGTGCAGTTGATCAACCACCAGCTGGAAGAACGCGTCGAGCTGCGAACGGCCGACCTGAAAAAATCGAACGAAGAGCTGGACAACTTCGTCTACCGCGTTTCGCACGACGTGCGCGCGCCGTTGGCGTCAGTGCTGGGGCTGATTCAGTTGATGGAGCTGGAAGAGTGTTCCGAACAGATGCAGGTCTACGTCCAGATGGCACGCCAGAGCATTCACAAGCTGGACGGGTTCGTCAACGACATCCTGAACTACTCGCGCAACTCGCGCCTGAAGGTGGAACATGAGCCCATCGATTTCCTGCGCCTGTTGCAGGAAACCGCCGAAGAGCTTCAGTACATGCAGCATGCACAGCGCCTCGAGTTTACCCACGAGGTGACGCTCGCCAAGCCTTTCTTCAACGATACCCGGCGGCTGCACATCATCTTCCGCAACCTTTTTTCCAATGCCATCAAATACCAGCACCTGCACCGGCCCGTCTCGTACGTGCGGACCCACGTTACCACCAATGCCGTCAAAGGTGGCGTCGACATCCGCGTGGAAGACAACGGAATGGGCATTGATCCTTCTCAGGTCGACAAAGTATTCGAGATGTTTTACCGGGCCAGCACGGTCTCGACCGGCTCGGGCATCGGGCTTTACATCGTGAAAGAATCGGTAGAAAAGCTGCGCGGTACCGTCTACGTCGCGTCCCAACTCGACGTTGGCACCACGTTTCACATCTGGCTGCCCGAATCGAATGCCCCTGACGAAGCAAGGACGCAGGTAGGAACAAGTAACTGATTGATGGCGTGATGCCGTTCGGCACGGGAGTGGTTCTGCCGCCGTTCAGTCATCACCTACTTACAGGAGCCGCAACGCACAGGCGACGTTCAATGTCGGCTGCGGCACTTCTTCGCTCATGAAGAAGCCTATGGGGAGACGAACCCAAACGCCGCCACCCCACGTGTCTCCCCTCTTCCGGCGCCTGCCGATTTATCGGATTTGATCTGGCCCTGGCTTCTAGTTCACCAGAAACCGGAAAGTGTGTACACGACCGGGCAGAGTCACCTGCGCCCGATAGACGCCGGGCATCAGGCGGGTTACGTCCACCTTCAACGCGTTGTCTTCCCGCACCACCTTTGTCGCAACGGCCCTTCCCTGCACGTCAGTAACCAATAGCGCGTTTGGCTCGACAGGCGTGTCCAGAGAAATCAACAGGAAGTCAGACGTCGGGTTCGGATAGACCATGCCGGAAGCACGGAGCGGCTGCACGGCAATCTGCGTTGCGATTACCTCGGCACCCAACGTACTGGAACCCGTCAGGGTCGAATCCACCGAATAGGCCGTTACCCTGATCCACAGGCTGTCTGCCGCGAGGGCGGGCATGTCCTGCCAGTAGTAAAAGGTATCCGTGAGGGCCGTGGCCACGGGCAAAAACTGCTTCCCTTCCACACTGTAGTCCAGATCGTACCACACCGCCCTGCCGTCGTCCGGGTTGTGCAATTGCCAGGTCATTGGCACTTCCGGCCCCCAGGTAGCCGGTTGGGGATCGAGGAGGGTGATGTCGGGTCTGGCGTAGGAATGGAGAAGTTCGGCAAACCCATAACCGGTTACAGCCACGCCGTTGACCGTTCCGGAAACACGGGTAGCGCCTTCGTAAAAGCGGAACGGCAGCGCCACCTCGCTGTTCGGATGCTCGGCCTCGATCAGCAGATCGACTTGATTGACGGGGGAGGTGAGCCGCCACCGCTGCGAATAGCACCTCGTGCTGTCTGGTGTGTAGGCAAACGCCAGGCGCTCCAGCTGGTAATCGGCCGTGGTGTACTGGTGCGCGGTATCTACGTAAGCGGCCAGTGTCTTGTACGTGAGGGTGTCGGGCGTGGTATTTTCCTTCGTAAAGATGTTGAAGATGTTCAGGTCCATGCCGTTCGACAGCTGTACGCTGAACCATTCGTAGTTTTCGCCCTTATTGGGATCGAACGAGCCGTACTGCCGGTCAATCCACGACGTGCCGGTGACGGTTTCCTGCACGCCGTTGATCGTCAGCGTGCCGGTCACCCGGTTGGTGGTCTGGGAATAGTAGTAGGTATAGGACGCCGCGCCCTGGTGGAAGAAGCCGCTGTCGGCCAGAATGAGAGGAGGTTTCTCCGCCACAAACGCCAGGTCAAGGGCTCCTTTTTTCGAGTAGGCTTTCAGCACGTACTCGAAGGGGATCATCCGGCCGTCGGCCGCCGTTTTGTGTGTCCAGGTTTCTGTCTTTCCGCTAAAGACGGCGGCCTTGATGTAGAGGCTGTCTTCTGCCAGTTCGGTAAAGTTGATGGGTAGCGTTTCCTGGTAAAATTCGCCCGCATCATCGTTGCTCAGGTTCAGGATGCGGAAGCCATCGAACCCATACACCTCGTAGTCGAAGTAGGTAAGCATAAAGCTGTACCGGGTTCCTGAACTATCGCCGACCAAGTGGCCCATTGTGTACCACCATTCGATCGGTTCGTCGAGGTGCGCACCCTCGTCCTGAGGGAACGAGATCCGGCTGTTTTCCGGGGCGTACGGGTAGGTTTTCCACGCCTGCCCCGCCACCGGTCCGACCAGCAACGTCAGTAAAAAGGTAAAAACGAGAAAAGGTAGTTTCATAGATTATTGACTAAAACTGAAAAGTCATACAATAGAGACAGCGTTCCTAATTCACTTCAGAAATATACAATTTAAAGGATTCTCTTGTTAATCCTCATCCATAAGTACCTTTATCTAAGGTTGACTTACAGACCTCTCCCTTCTTCACTCTTATTTGATGAACCTCATTTCTTGATACTGAAACCATTGATTACCAACTTTAAAGAATGCTGACCACTCCTTGTATTTCCACAAATATCGGTTGATGTATTCAACATGATTTTCAAACTTTTCTCTTTGTACATCATCCATAAATTTCCAATGGTAAATAGATAGTTCACTAGAGTCTCTGTAGCAATGACAACGCGTCGTAATTTCAGAGTCTAGTCGTTTGAGTGTGAAAGCACTGATCTCGAATTCAGAAATAGGCAGGTGTCTGTTGTAATAAATTCCTTTTTCATTAAATGCTGTAATACCGGCCAGCTCATGACTTTCGAGCATTCCGGGTGGAGTACAAGCTGCGCATGTATCAAGAGAGTACCCTTGTGCCATTAAACTGTCGAGCACTTGTTTTAGCTCTGGATCGGATATTCTGTAAGCAGTATCAACCTTCTTACGCTCATCTATCTGAGCGTAACTGCTCTTACCAAAAGTCGACAGTATCCCAAAAATGAGTATTGCACAGATCCTTTTCATAAATCGGGTATAGGTTACACCAAAAAGTGGCACATTTCTCCACTGGAAGATAATCAATCAAACGCATCTAAGCACTTCTTTAGAATTTTCACCTAACTTCCTACAAACAAAAATCCCGGTAAGCCACAGAAGTGCCCACCGGGATTAGCTTTTGGTGATTAGTATTTACTCCATCACGGCCAGTTCGCGGTTGCTGATTTTTCCTTCGTAATAGTCGCGCATCCGTAGCTTCTCTTCGATGGCCTCAATGACGGTGGCGCAAAAGTCGGTTTCTTCCAGTTGGCCACAGAACTGCAGCGCGCCGGAACTGATCACGTTGATCTCGATGATTTTATCGCCGGCGATGTCCAGCCCGACCAGAAACAGCCCATCGCGGATGATTTTAGGACGCACGGCTTCGGCCAGCTCCAGCATCTTGTTCGTGACTTTAACCTTCTTGATCGTCGCTCCCACCGAGATATTGCTGCGGAAGTCGCTCGTGGCGTTCACACGCCGCACGGCCGCGTATTTCCCGTCGCGCATCAGCGGCTTGCCGTTCATCAGAAACATGCGGACATCGCCTTTGGCGGCTTCGGGAAGGTACTCCTGCGCGATGATGTAGCCCATCCGCCCCAGTGCCGTCACGATCTGGTTCATGTTCGCCAGGTCTTTGTTGAGCATGTAGACGTCAGAGCCGCCGCTGCCCATCAGGGGTTTGAGGACGACGTGCTGGTTGTTCTCTTCGTAAAACTTGAGGATCTCTTCTTTGCGCCGGGTGATGATGGTTTTGGGCCGCACCAGTTCCGGAAAATGCTGAAAATACATTTTGTTGATGGCGTGCGACAGCGTGTAGGGATCGTTCAGCACCAGCACGCCCGCGTCGGAGGCGACCTGCGCAAACACTAGGCCACCCTGGCGAATCCACTCGCGGTCGTCGCGTTCGTCGACCGGGTTGTAGCGCAGCCACAGCACGTCGAGGTCTTCCGACGTAATGGTGACCTGTTTGGCATCTTCGCTTTTAATCGCACCGAGCAGCTCGTGCGGCGTTTTAAATTTCTGACGGGGGGTTACCACCCGCGCCAGCGACCCCATGTGCCCCGCCGAGTAGTAGGTCAGGTCACCCACCTCGATGTAGTAGATCGTGTGGCCCTTTTGGTGTGCCGCCAGTGCCAGCCAGGTAGTGGTATAGTATTCAGCCTCTTCCAGTTCGAGGCTGTTGATGACGAATCCGATTTTCATGGAATGTGGAGTTTGAAGTGGCCGAGGGTGGGCCGTTGACTCACCTCGGCCGATTGACGTTAGAGTAAGCTACGTGCATTTAAAAACGGGGGTTGTACGCACCCTCGGCCCGGTCCTTTGTCGGTGGTGGCATGCCGGGGTCTGGGCTAAAAAATAAATCCAACATCCGTCAACTCATATTCCTAATTTCATTACCTTTTGGTCACTAATCCGCTGTTAGTCAGGGACTTTTTTGTTACCTCCCCTGCACTCTCCTTCACCGCCCCGGTCAGTGACCGCACGCGATAAAGGGGTCGCTTTTTACGCGTTCCGTTCTTTCTCTTTTTGCAACACCCCCGTTACGCATCAACCCCAACTTTCACCATGACGCACTTTTTCCATTTCCCCCGCATCGTACTGGTTTTGCTGGTAGGCCTGTTTTATCTGCCCCTGCACACAACGTACGCACAAACACGCCTGTACGGCGCTACCACCTATGGCGCACAGGGCACCGGTTCTCTGTTCTCGATCAATCCGGACGGGAGCGACTATCGAAACGAATACGTATTTCCCGATTTGAGTTACGGTCCTGCCGACCGCCCGGTACAGGCGAGTAACGGCCTGTTCTACAGCGTCACCACCAAAGACGGTGACTATGGCTATGGCCTCATTTTCAGCACCGCCCCGTCGGGCGCTTACACCCGTCTGCACGCTTTTTCGGCCGAAGAAGGTGCCGGGGCGACCGGCTTAACCCAGGGTCCGGACGGGGCGCTGTACGGGATGACCACGACCGCCTTTTACCGGATCACGCCGGACGGAGACTTTCGTATCGTACGCTCCTTTTCCATGTCGGAGGGCCAGGCACCGGTGGGCAGTCTAATTTATCGGGACGGCTACTTTTACGGGAACACGACGTGGGGCGGTGCCAACAACCTGGGTACCCTCTTTCGCCTCAAGCCGGACGGATCAGCGTTCCAGAAGCTCCGGGATATGTCGGAGGCAGACGGGGGGCGGGCGATCGGCCAGTTTCTGGAACTGAACGGCTACTTCTACGGGGTGGCCTTGGGCAGTTTCCAAAGCATTTACTGGAGTTATACTACGCCCGGCAGCGTATTCCGCATGCGTCCCGACGGGACCGAGTTTGAACCCGTACACCTGTTTGCGTCTCCCTATTTCCCGGTCGGCGAGGTGGTGCAGGCACCCAACGGCTACTTATACGGCATTGCGCGTCGGCGCATTTCAGCGGATGTGTCCATCTACGTTACCTACAAAATGCAACCCGATGGCTCAGACTACACAATTGTGGGCAGGGAAAATCTAGATGCCGACGATGTGTTTACTCCCGCAACCAATTACGTAACAGATCGCATCCTAAAGTCCCTGACCATCGGCCCGGACGGATTGCTGTACGGTTTTTACGAAGGCCTGTACGATGGCGGACGCAACAGCTATGCAGGAGCGACGGTAATATTCCGCATCGAAGCAAACGATGAGTATTCACTTGTTAAAAAGCTTAGCGTCAACGACCATCCGATCGGTAGCTTCACCGTAGGCGACGACGGCTTGATGTACATACTGACCGACCGATACATATCGGGTATTTTGTCCTCCCCCAGGCAAAGTGGCGGTTTCTTTCTTCGGATCAACCCGCAGGACAACTCCTCCGAAGTAGTGCATCGCCTGGGTGCTTTCAATGGCGAAAACTGCGACGCGCAGACGTTAATCCAGGTAAGCGATTACCTATACGGTGCTTGCCGACAGGGAGGCATGGCGCTGGGGGGAACGTTTTTTCGGTACCATATCCCGTCCGGTACGTTCGAGAAGCTACACGATTTCGATTCCTACAGTTTTCCGGGCGGAAAACTGGCGCTGGTCGACGATCAGCTCTACGGCGTGGTGATCAACGATTATTTGCACGGCGTTGACATCAGTTCGTATGGCTCTGCCATCAATGTATACCACATTGGACTGGACGGCAGCAACTTCACCGAGCTCACTAACTTTTATCCTCCGTATGGCGGGGGGGGATACGCCCGAAACCCGTGGTCTGGATTGATTTATGGCTCAGACGGTTATTTTTACATTCCTAATGGAGGCCACTCCGATGCTAGCTACGGTGACGATGCTGCCATCCTTAAAGCAACCCTGAATGGCGATACTGTAACCGAGATTGTCTCATTCCGTTCAGAGTTTCCTAATGACTACATCTCTCAATACGGTTTCGAGCCCCACGAACTGATGGAAGGGAGCGACGACCTGCTCTACGCAATGTTCAACTCGGAAGGTGCCTACGCCCAGGGAGCCCTCGTCAGAGTGTCGAAAGACGGAAGTATGAAGCAAAACCTCCACAATTTTGCAGGCAGCGACGGGGCCTTCCCCTTCGGAGGATTGATCGAAGGTCCTGGCGGCATGCTCTACGGCATGACCCGCGCCGGCGGCACCCACGACCTGGGCACCCTCTTCCGCCTGAAGACCAACGGCTTCGACTTTCAGAAACTCTACGACTTCTCTCCCACCAGCGGCGGCGCACCGGTCGGCAGCCTCACCCTCGGGGCCGACGGCTTCCTCTACGGCATGACCCGCGAGGAAGGCAGCCACGACTTCGGCACCCTCTTCCGCCTGAAGACCGACGGCTCCGCCTTCACACTCCTGCACGATTTCGCCCGGGCCGACGGCATCCACCCCCAGGGCGCACTGGTGCTGGTCGGTGACTCCACCCCAATGCCCTCCCTCAGCCTGGAGGCCGAATGCGTCGAGGTCGGGGCAGCCTGGCGCACCGAGAGCAGCACCCTGGCCTCGCACGAGGCGTTCGTCTACGCCCCCACCTCCCACTTTCAGCCCACCGGACAGGCCAGCGACCGCCTCCGCTTTACCTTCTCCATCACCCAGCCCGATGCCTATACGCTGGCCGCCCGCGTGCGGGCCATCAGCCACCAGCGCAACTCCTTTTGGGTGCGCCTCAACGGCGGAGCCTGGCAACGTTGGGACCTGCCCGTCAGCCCGGAGTACCAGTGGGTGGCCCTTCCCTTCAGCGATACGGCACTAGGAGTCGGCGCTCACGTGCTGGAGGTCGAGTTCCGCGAGTTTCGTACCCACTTCGACAAGCTGGTGCTCACCCCCGGGGCACTGCCGACCGACCTGGGGCCGGAGGCCACCAACTGCACGCCGCCCCCGGTCGACTATGCGGCCTACTTCGAGGCAGAATGTGCGCAGTACGGGTCCAACTGGCGCGCCAAGGCCAGCAACATCGCAGCACACGGGGCTTACCTGTATGTGCCCTTCTCCAGCTTTTACGCTCCTTGGGATGGCTCTAACGTGCTTTACGATATGGTCACCTTCACGTTGCCCGTACCGCAGCGGGATCACTACACACTCTGGGCGCGGGTGCGGGCCATCAGCCACCAGCGCAACTCCTTCTGGGTGCGCCTCAACGGCGGGCCCTGGCAGCGCTGGGATCTGCCCGTCAGTCCGGAGTACCAGTGGGTAGCCCTTCCCTTCAGCGGGTCCGAGCTGCTGAGCGGGCCCAACCTGGTGGACTTTTCTTACCGAGAGTCCTACACGCAGTTGGATCAGCTCTTTGTCACCAACACCGATCAGGTTCCCTCCGGTCAGGGCGCAGCCAGCAACTGTGATGACGAGCGTCCCCGATCCGAACCAGCCAGTCCTGTCGCGCCAGGACTAGTGCTCTACCCCAATCCGACGAAGGATCGGTTTGTATTGACTGCCAGCGACGTGGCGTTGAGCCAGGCACAGGTACACGTTTCTACTCTGGAAGGGCGGACGTTGCCCCATGTCCCCACGCGCCTGCAGGGCAATGGCTGGGAAGTGGATCTGAGCGCTCAGCCGGCCGGTGTGTACCTCATCAAAGTCACGACTCCCGACCGCGTGTACACCCAGCGCGTCGTGAAGCAATAAGTGCTAAACCATCACCCCACTACCCAAGACCAATGTAAGAGCCGGACTTGGGTAGTGGGGTTGATGATGACCCCGAGTTTCTTTTTCGGAGCAAGCGTTACCTAGCGATGGAGGTCAAACGTGCGCTTTACAGACCAGCGGTGTGCGGAAGGGGGCGATGTGTCAGGAAACTGCGTTTTCGGGGACTGACGTTTCCGGGTGCATGGCATCGTCGGGCAGGGGTTTGTCGCGCCACCAGGCGGCCAGCGACGAGCCTGTGATGTTCATCAGCGGTCCGAACACGGCTGGGGCCAATCCGACGGTCGCCAGCTTGCCCATTTCGAGGGCCAGTCCGGAAGCCAGTCCGCCGTTTTGCAAGCCTACTTCCAGCGCAATGGTGCGGCAGTCGCGCTCGGGCATGCGCATCAGCCGACTGGCCGTGTAGCCCAGCGCATAGCCCAACAGGTTGTGCAGTAATGTCGCCAGGATCAGCAGAAAACCGATTTCCAGCAGACTATCGCGCCCGGCAGCCGTGATGATGGTGATGATGAGCGCGATGCCCGCCATCGACACGAACGGCATGGCGGCGTCGAGCCACCGGAACCGACCGTGAAAGAAGTGATGAAACACCAGCCCGGCCGCAATGGGGATGATCACGATTTTGATGATGCTCCACATCATGCCCCAGAATTCGACGGGTACGTACTCTCCGGCCAGCCACTCCATCAGCAGCGGCGTCATGAGCGGCGCCAGCATGGTCGCCACCGCCGTAAGTGTGACCGACAGCGCCAGGTTGGCCTTGGCAATAAAAGACATTACGTTGGAAGCCAGACCGCTCGGGCAGGAACCGACCAGGATGATGCCGGCGGCGATTTCGGGCGGAAAGCCAAATACGTAGGCCAGCGACGTGCCGACCAGCGGCATGATGGTGAACTGACACACCACGCCAACCAGCACGCCCTTCGGCATGGCCAGCACGCCGGTAAAGTCGCGCCAGCTCAGGGCCGTGCCCATGCCGAACATGATCACCTGCAACAGCGGAACAATCAGGGACGAGAGTTCGAAACTGCCCCAGCGCGTGAACAACTGCGGAAAATACATCGCGGCACTAACCGCCGAGAAAATCGCCAAAGTGTAGGTAAACCGCTGGAGGGACGGAACCCCCCGCGAGGCAATGGCCAGTAACACAAAAAAAGCAATAAGGCAACTGCCGGCCACCAGCGTTGTCCCTGTCCCATTAGCGATTACCACGCCGACCAGGGCGACTCCGGAAGCCATCAAAAATCCTTTGTACATCATACCGTTGGGTTGTCCGGGGCCGCTGCACGGCAGGCACCCCCGGAATGAAAGTCGGTGCGAACAGCCTAGGCCTCGCCTACCACGTTCTTGATTTCATGTAAGCGTCGAGTTCCTTGCGCGACATGGGCAGTTTGTCGGGATTCTGATCGAGCCACGACAGAAAATCCTTTTTGATCGGGTCGGTCCACTGCCGGTCGATTTCGCCGGGGGTGTACTTGCCTTCGCGGAGGCGCTGGTGACCGAACTGGTCGCGCAGGGCGATGAACTCGGACGAGATCACGACCTTTTCGACCAGGTGGGCGGGGATAAACACCACGCCGCCTTTTTTCGCCAGAATCACGTCACCGGGCAGTACTGTTGCGCGCCCGATGCGGATCGGCACGTTGATGCCCGCCAGCATCATCTCCTGAATGTAGGACGGATCGTAGCCCTTCACGAAGGCATTGAAGCCCTCAATTTTTTCCAACCCTTCGATGTCGCGCACGGAGCCGTAAAACACCACGCCGTTTTTCGATTTGGCATAAATGGAGTTGCCCAGGTTGTCGCCAATCAGCGTGCCGTCCACAATCTTTCCGTAACTGTCAGCCACGTAGATGTCGCCGTTCGTCAGCATGTCGATGGGCCACGAGTTGGTCCCGCCGATGCGTCCTTCGGCCGCGCCCTTTTCCTTCAGCGGATCTTCCACATCGGGCCGACGCGGCATGTACTGGGCCGTCAGCGCCCGCCCGACCATCACCTGATCGTCGCGCAGCACGAACCAGTCGCCTTCGTACTGGTTGTGGTAGCCTTCGCTGCGCAAGACGCCCCAGGCCTCTTCCAGCGAAATGTTTTTGACGCGCTTCAGCAGATCGTCCGACACTTTGGGGCGTCCGTCCGGAAAGCGTTCGCCCTTCCAGTTAGCGGTAAAAAATTGTAGTTGGTCTTTGGTGGCGGCCACCTGCGCGGCCAGCGGTTGCCAGAAAAAAAGGAGCAGCAGGGTGCTCAGCAAAGAGAGGCGAGGCAGAAGCATACAGGTCAAGGTTGTTTACAGTATAGTAAGAGACGTAACGGCAAAAATGTACTCAGTGCTCAGCCAAAGTCTATGTCCGTGCGGCAGCGGATAAAGCCAAAGATAGCCACTCAAAAATCTTTGTATGCAGCAACAAGATCGGTATTACGCTTCTCGGTCAGGAACCGTAGCGGCCCCCTCCTTACGTCGGTCCTGTTCTTTGGTGATGAGGTAAAGAAGAAAAAAGCAACCAGATTGATTCCTATGACGGCAGACCCGGTTTCAAGTTGGTAATTGACTTGGAAGGTTGACAAGGCGTAGCCAAATCCAAGCGTAGACCAATGCTCCGGATTCAGTTCGATGGAAAGAGAGGCCCCGGACACGAATCTGTACGCATAACCACCGAGTGCAAAATGGAGGACCTGGAATAGCTGATTCACGAGGGATAGTTTCAGCCCTAGCCCGGTGTTTTTAAAGAGTACTCCGCCACAACCGATCGAATAGGCATACATCAAAGAAACGATCAGTAAAATCGTCCATTGCCCACCCGACAAGGCCCCATGCCCCCACACCATTCCGACCATAAAGCCGATTCCTAAAACCCCACCTAGTATCTGGTAATAGGCGAGCGCTTTTTGAGATTTTCCCATCTGTAGGTAGGTGAAGTTAGTCGGCCAGCGGCGTGTTCGTGAGTTGGGCGCGGGCCTCCTCGACCGACCTGACAAAGCGGATGTGGCCGTGCCGGTTGCTCTCCCGGATAAAGTCGCGCAGGGTCGGGCTGGTAAACCGCGCGAAGTCCCCGACGATGGCGAGTTGCACCCGGTAGTTGGAAAACTTTTGCAGCATCTCGCCGGCCAGTCCGGTTTTCAGGTCGAAGAAGTCGGGCGACAGGTGCCGCTCGTGCACGATGAGTTTGTCCGCGCCCTGGTAGCCGGCGTTGGCCAGCAGATCGAGGGCGTCTTGGGCGGTGCGGATCACGATGCCGTCGTCCTGCACGTCGCCAAGGGTCGTGCCCTGAAAATTGTAGAGGTTCAGGTTCATCACGGGGAAGTGAGTTGTTCGAGGAGGGCGGCAATGTACGCCCGTCGGTCGGCAATGTCGCGGACGGTGCCTTCGTAGGTATGGATCGCACTGAGTTTCGGCAGGACCCATTTCCCTTTGACGAGGTAATTGGACACCCACAGGTTGCAGAAGTTGTACATCAGAATCAGGTACTGGATCGGATCGGTGTTGACGCGCTTCAGCCCCACTTTGCGGGCCGTCCGTTCGTTGAGAACGTAACTGGTCCCCCGCAGACGTGTATCGTCCGGGTGAGTGACGGCCAGTTGCAGCAGGCCTTTCAGGTACTCGGCCAGCACCACTTGGGTGCGCTGCGCGCCGGTTTGCCGCCGGTCGAGCACAAAGTAATAGTCGAACAGCGTTCCGCCGTGCACCACCACCACGCCGCGCCGGGGTGTTTCGGACAGAAACAGCGTCGACTGGTAGGTAAGCTGCCCCTTTCGGACCAGTGCCGGGACGTCGAAAAACGGCGCGACCACCGACAGGGTAAGGGCGAGCGACACGAATACCAGGGGGATAAAGGAGATGCCGAGCCAGAACAGCATCCCGCCCAGCATCAGGTTGACCGCGACCGCCAGACACCCCAGCGTTACCTGAAACTGCCGCTGCCGGCGCACTGACCGCTCGTAAAACCTGTGCTTCAATGTTCTCAAAGAATACGTAGTCATGTTTAAAAGTAAACAGGCAAAACTACCCATCCTACTCAGACGCTGCCGTTGGGCCGCTCCGGTAAAAGGAGAACCTGCCGATTGCTAGCCCTCGCGTCCCCCATCCCATTGCAATTATGCCATCGCCATGCGTTAATGCTTAACCAAATTGCTTAATATTGGGTACGCTGACCACCTCTACCCCACCCCCATGAACAAGCTGTGCATTTTGACCCTCTGCGTGCTGATGATCCCCTCTGGCCTTTTTGCGCAGGACTCGGAGAAAGACGTTGAGCAGATCAGAGCCTGGTACAAGGAAGTAAACGCCGGGATGCGTCACTACAAAAAAGTTGCTTATCCTGACGTACAGATCAATCGAGACCAAAGCCCGGCGCATTTTTCGAAGGAAGGCGCGCAGCTCTACCGGTTAGCCTCCGTCACGATGACGAAGTATTTCAAAGGCGAACAGCTCGTAAAAATGATTGTAGAATTTGAGGGAGACCGCGAAGACCTGACGTCCGCCTACTACTTCAGAAACGATAGTTTATTCTTCGTAGAGAAAGACAAAACGGTGTACCACCGCCCGAAATGGGACGACAATTTTCAGGAAACGGAAAAGTCCGTAGCGAGAAATCATTTTTACATCAGAAACAACCACCTGTTGGTTTGGGTCAATCCTGAAGTCAAGCAGGTAGGAACAACAGACCCCTCTTTTCACCAGCAGGAAGCGATGATCCTGAACGACTACCCACTGTACGTAAGCACCGAATAATCGTATTGTGCTTTCCGACGGCAGCGTCACAGGTCGATGTCACATTTACACTCAACCCTACACTCTTGCACTGCCGAATCGAATCCATAACAGCACATTAATAGCACATCCCCAAAAGTGGTGGATGCAACTTGAATGCATGAAAATTACCTGGAACGTCGCACATCGGATTCTTGGCATCGCTATTCTAACCGTCGGCATTATTATTCTGTGCGCTATTTTGTACTTGTCTTTAAGGTATGATGAGCACATGGAACAGTTCTATGCAGCAAAAGGGATGGCAACGCTTTTTTCTTTTTCCGACTTCCTACGTGGAGCAAGGACTGAGCTTTTCATCGGAACGATGCTTATGGCTGCCGGAGCATTCATGCTCCTGAAAAAACAGTTGGGTTGGATTCTTGGATATGGCGGTTTATTGTTTGCAACAGCAATGCTGGCTCGTATTACTTTTCAAAGTGGGCGAGATGTAACGCTAACCTTCGTAGAGCCAGCACCCCTTATCACTCCTTTTAGCGGAATTGGTCTGGCAGTGTGCTTTATTCTAATCCTCCTTCTTCTGTCCAAGCCGATCAGAACCATGAATAAAATCAGTACTAAAC
This sequence comes from Catalinimonas alkaloidigena, assembly GCF_900100765.1. Classification (NCBI taxonomy): domain Bacteria; kingdom Pseudomonadati; phylum Bacteroidota; class Cytophagia; order Cytophagales; family Catalimonadaceae; genus Catalinimonas; species Catalinimonas alkaloidigena. The sequence goes on from NZ_FNFO01000012.1 coordinate 236,210, forward strand.
CCCTACTTTTCAGTACTGGATCAATTTTACTTTTATACGTAGTTTTACAATTCACGCATATTTTTTAGATAATTTATCAAAAGCGAAAGTTAAATTGCTTCATTCTCTTCGCGCCTACAAACCTCAATCACACGTAATGCATTTGTAAACACCCTCCGGCTGCATCACTTCTACTCCCCATCCTCCAGCGCTTGACCAAGAGATCCTCCGAGCTTACATTACTGCATGGCAGGATTGTGGTGGAACGTTTACAGTCAGAGGCGCCTACCGTTTTCGCGTAAACAACTCATTACCAGGCGACAGCCCCCTCGAAAAATAGCGTGCACGTTACTTGCCAGTGGCGGTAACCTCTCTGAACCGCTTCCCATAAAGAAGGAGAATCAACCATGAAAATAGCTTATCTGATCGTGGGACTTTTGGTGGGCGGACTTTTGGGGTTCGCCTTAACCGATCTTTTGAACCAAAACAATTCACCGAGCAATTCAGACAGCATTCCACCGGCGAAGTCCGATGCACCCCTTGTGACCGCAACGTGGCAGTGGCCCGACAGTCTGGACGCTGTACAAGCCGCGCCCGAAAGTCACAACATTGTGTATGAGGATTCCACCGTTAGAATTCTGCAGGTAGTGCTTGAGGCGAACGCAACCGAACCTGTCCATACTCACAAGTGGAAGAGTATCATGTGGTTTACACAGGCCACGCCCATGACGTATTACAGATGCAGTCTAAAAAACAATGAATACCTCCTGGCAGACAGTATCGCCATAGCACAAATGCCGCAGGAAGCACTCAACCAGGGGGATTTTATAGATGCCGAAGCGCCCCACGCCATAAAAAATTTGAGCAACGAAAACGGCATTGCCTACCGTATCGAATTCAAGAAGGAATTTGCACGCTGAGGCAGTTACCCGCACACAACCCCATTGATCCTAAGGAAGTTAGCTAACCTACCGTAACGACCCCAGCGGAACAGAAGATAAAATTTGTGTTGTTTTGAGTATCCACCCTACTTTTCAAGGCTTTTCAAAAAGAAAGAAGGCATGAGCCCGACGGAGTACAGAGAAAAATTCAAAATGAATTGAACCATGGAATTATCAAAAATAGCCACCGAATGGGCCAAGGCCGAAGTGTTTTCCTCCCGCTTTTTCATTCTCTTCGCAATGCTGTTCCTAGCCGCCAGCGTAGGCTTCTGGCAGCTGGGTAAAACCGAAACGGCAAAAGCTTATATTTTCCCGGCGCTGATCGCAGGGATTTTACTACTCGCGATTGGCCTGGGGATATTTTTCACCAACAAGTCGAGAGTTGCCAGCTTTGCACCCGCTTACACGAGCGATCCGGTCTCGTTTGTGAACTCGGAAATAACCCGAACTGAGAAATCGATCGGAGAATACAGAACGATAGTGTTCAAAGTCATTCCACTCATTATCGTCGTCGCGTCCCTCTTGATCGTCTTCCTGGACACCCCACGTTGGCGGGCCATCAGCATCACGACCATTTCACTGATGGTGGTGATTCTTTGGGTAGACAGCAATGCCAACGCCAGGATTGAAGCCTATCAAAAGCAGCTGAAAACAGCCAAAGCCAGCGGTATCGACTCGTCGGCAGAGTAACCGAACTACACACTACTTGCTAAGGGACAAGTCCAGTACCCCGAGAAAGTGGCCACCCGCTTTCCTTTCCATTGTTCTAACCGTCGGCTATCCTTATCTTTCGATGGCGCAGTGCTGCGCTATAGGCAGCGTGTATCAACGCTTACAATCGTTTCAGCTCACTGAACCAGTTACCAAGCGGAACGGTGCATTCGTTTGTAAGCAAGCGCTTACAGGCCAAGAACGCCCCTTTACGCCTGTTTATGCAAGTTAGCACCATACTACAGAGGCTGCCCATTAGAGAAATAATAAATATGTGTGTTACAAATACGTTGGCATCAATTAAAATGAAAGAAGGATACAAATTCATAAGACGTCCTGACGGAACTGAACGAGAAGTTGATTGGGAAGAAATAAACCAGCTCAAAAAGGACATTCTTTGGATTTATGACGAGAATTTCGGTGATATCATAAATGCTTTTGTTCCACACTACTCATTTAAAAGTAACTATTGGGAATACTTGACTCTTGAAGGAGACAAGTGGTTTTCTGAAAAAGAAAAAGCATTTTATCATTCAGGTTCTTTGATAATCTTACTTTGTTGCTGTTCAGAATATGTAGACATAGCAGGTGGAGGTCAAAACGTTTTTGAAAAAGATAATCTACCAGTGATTAAAGATTATGTTGAAGACTATCAACCAAAGAATAAGATAGAAAAATTGATTAAAGAGAAGGTCTTATTAGGATTGAACATATCATTATCAATGACACCAGAAAATTTGATAGACAATGAATTTGTTCATAAAAGAACTCCCGAGTATTATCAAGGATTGAATGAATTGGGCAATAAGGTCATCAAGAATTATTACGAAGAAAAAATAAAAAACTAAACACAACACAGCATATAGCTTATGGCGGGTGAACGGCTGCCAGCAAGGTTTTCGCTCCGTAGTCAGCTTTGGTTTCGGTGGACAGCAAAGTGCTTAGAAACCGTCACAAAGCCATATGCAAACCGTAGGCACAATACAAATAAAATGAAAATACACCTTCTACTTCTCATAGTAAGTCTTTTATGCTACTCTTGTTCGAGCACTACAAAAAAAGAACCAACAAAAGCTGGTACCGAGAGTCATATTGAAGGAGAACATTCAAATGACACAAATTCAGAAGAGCCGATAATGATTGATAACGACAGTCGCATTGAAAGGAAAAATTCAAGTGACTCAAAATCAAAAGAGCTACCAAAGACTAGTAGCGAGGATCGTATTGAAGGGAAATATCCAAATGACGTAAATTCAATGGTGTCCATTATTGACACTACAATGAATCCCTTCGCAAATGGCTTACGTTTTAGCAGTGGGGAATGTGAACATAACATTGAAGCCAAGAGAATCCATTGTGTAATCTCAAAGTTTCCAGATATACCTTTACCAATGCATTTTGGACCTATTCCTGAAATAAATTTAAACTCAGACTTTGAAATAAAAGACAGTATTTTTATTACCAAAGCATTGCGAGACAGCAACTACTTTACTGAGGAGGAACGCCAATACAGTTATTATTTCGGAGTGAACATTCCGAATAATTACGATTTCGAGACGGTTATTATTCCTGAATGGTTTAGCGTTGGAAAAAGTTACATTCTGTTAACAATTTCAAGTTCAGGTGAAAATATCAACAAACTTGTGATTGGTTCTGAGTCATCGGACCATGAATCAGTTTTTGGAAAGATTGAAAGTTTGAATGACATCGAAGTAACGACCAAAAAATTTGGGTATGATAAGGAAAAAGACCTACTCTACTTCTCTTCGAGTATTACAGAAGAATATCGAATAAATGACAAAGGAGAAATTTTAAAGAAATAAAATACTTCACTTAACAGTGTGTATAATATATAGCTATTTAGCGTTATTTACGACACCATACACAAACCGTTCTACCACCAGCCCTCCCCTCACGGCAGGGGCAGCAGGACGCCGGTGCGCTTGGAGACGGTTTTCAGATCGCGGACCACGCCTTCGATGAGGGGGATGCCGCTTTTTGCACGGAGTTCGTAGGCTTCGCGTTCGGGGTCGCCGGGAATGAGGACCCGCTCCTGGCCGGGTTGTGGTGGCGTGGCGCGGAAGGTGCGAATCCACTGGTCGATCTCTCGCTTGAAGTCGTCCGGATCGCGAAAACCCGCTGGGTCCATCACCCCGAAAAAGTGGCCGATCCCCTTCCCCACTTCCCGCTCCGGAATTTCCTGGTGCACGGCGAAGGGCGGCGCAAACGGCCCCCAGTTCGCCCCACTCAGCACACAACAGAGAATGTCGACCATTGCCGCGAGGCTGTAGCCTTTGTGGCCGCCGTGCGTCCGGTCCGAGCCCAGCGGCAGCAGCGCCCCGCCGTTGATCATCTCGTCAGGATCGGTCGTGGGGTTGCCGTGGCGGTCGAGGCACCAGCCTTCCGGCACCGGCTCGTGCTTGCGGCGGGCGATTTCAATTTTTCCGTAGGCCACCGCCGAGGTCGCCAGGTCGATCACGATGGGCGGCTCCTCTTTCCCCGGAAAGGCAATGGCAATCGGGTTGGTGCCGAGCATTCGCACGCCACCCCACAGTGGCGCCACGGCCTTCGACGAGTTGGTCATCGCCCAGGAAACCAGGTCGCGCGGCAGGCTGCGCACGGCGTAGTACCCCGCCGCCCCGAAGTGGTTTGAGTGCGAAACGCTCACCATCCCGGCCCCGTGTTCGGCGGCCCGCTCCATCGCGAGGTCGTGCGCCTTCGGTCCGATGACCAGCCCCAGCCCTCCGTCCCCGTCGACGGTCGCCACCGCGCCGCGTTCCCGAATGATTTTCAGGTGGGGATGCGGGTTGATCCGCCCCAGTTGCAGCAGATCCACGTAGGTGATGAGTCGGGCTACGCCGTGCGAGTCGATGCCACGCAGGTCGCTGTAGGCCAGCACATCGGCGGCGAGGGCAGCATCGGCGGCGGGAATGCCCAGCGCTTGGAACACGTCGGCAGTAAACTGCCAGAGGGTGTCGGCGGGGAAGAGGTGATATTCCATGCCGTTGGTACGTAGGGCGGGGCGGAAAGGATGAGAGAAACGAAATAGGGTACGGAGCCAGGGAAGCATGAGATGCTCTCGCATCAAGAAGATTCCGACATTGGTCGTACAATTGTACAACTAAATGTGTGTTCCCTACCCCATGAAACTGTCACTATTCAAGTTTGGCATTCCAGGAGCAGTAATCGTTTTTGCGCTAGCGATGAGCATCATGGTATGGGCCAACAACCACGTTAAGGAACATGATAGCTACCAAGCGGCGATCTCGCACATTGAGCGTGATCAGGACCTCATCGACTATACGGGCGGTATAGACGGATACGGCTTTTTTGTCTCATCCAACATAGTCTCTTCTAAAAAGAGTGGCAATGCTTCTTTTAGAATCTCAGTCAACGGAGCGAAGAACGATGCCTTGGTGGTGATAAAGCTAGACAAAGATTCCTCGGCTATATGGAAAGTCCACTCCTTCATTTTTTATTAAGAATTGGTGAAGCGGCTGTGCTACGGCCGCTTTGGTAGAAGTGGCTGGTAAGATCACTTAGTAAGCGAACACCATTGCTTTCTTATCTCCGTCGTCCGACAATCCGGCGCTGACCCCTCCACGCTAACGGCCGGGAATATCTTCATCGAAGTCCTTTCCAGAGCGCTTTGCATTTCAATAGCTTTCCTATCACCCACAATAGTACTGTGATCCAATTATCCAGGAATCCGCCCCGTTTAGGCATCGCTTGGTCCACTCTTCCCATTGCACGCCACCTTTCTGGCTGGTTCCGGTATCTTTGAACGACCTAAACCCTTACAACTTTGCAATACGACATCATCATCATAGGCGGCGGCATCGTGGGCATGGCGACCGCGCTGAAAATCAAGCAGGCCCGCCCGGAACTCAAACTCGCCGTTCTCGAAAAAGAGATGCGCATTGCTGCGCACCAGACGGGTAACAACAGCGGCGTGATCCACTCCGGCATTTATTACAAACCCGGCAGCCTCAAGGCGAAAAACTGCATTTCCGGCTACAAGCAACTGCTTGCCTTTTGCGATGCAGAAGCGATTCCGTACGAGATCTGCGGGAAAATCATCGTCGCCACGCATCCTTACGAACTGCCCGCGCTGAACACCATCCTGGAACGAGGCCACGCCAACGGGCTGGAAGGGCTCAAAAAACTGAGTCGCGGCGAAATCACCGAGTACGAGCCGCACGTCAGCGGGATCGAGGCGATCTGGGTACCGCAAACGGGCATTGTCGACTACAAACAGGTGACGGAACGGTACGCGCAAAAGATGATGGAGCTGGGCGGCGAACTGAAGCTGGGCGAGAAGGTGCTCAACCTGATCGACGGCAACGGCATCTGCACGGTCATCACGAGCAAGGCGAACTACGGGGCCAAACTGGTGATCAACTGCGCCGGACTCTACTCCGACAAAATTGCGCTGATGACGCGCCCCGACCTGCACGTGCGCATCCTCCCCTTCCGTGGCGAGTACTACGAACTGCATAAGGACAAAGAATACCTGGTAAAGAACCTGATCTACCCCGTGCCCGATCCAAACTTCCCCTTCCTGGGTGTCCACTTCACGCGCATGGTCGGCGGCGGCATTGAGGCGGGTCCCAACGCGGTGATGGCTTTCAAACGGGAGGGCTATAAAAACACCATGTTCGACTTCGACGAGCTGCTGGAAACGGTCACCTGGCCCGGATTCCGCAAGGTAGCGGCGAAGTACTGGGAAACCGGCATCGGCGAGTACTACCGCTCGTTCTCAAAGAAAGCCTTCACGCAGGCGCTGCAACGCCTCATCCCGGAAGTGCAGGAGGCGGATCTGCATCAGGGCGGGGCGGGCGTGCGGGCCCAGGCCTGCGACCGCGACGGCAACCTCCTGGACGATTTCAGCATCGTGGAAGACGAACGCTACGTCCACGTGTTGAACGCACCTTCACCGGCCGCGACCTCGTCGCTGTCCATCGGCGACACGATCTCGGAACTGGCACTGAAACGGTTTTAAGGTCACCCCATCCCTCATAAAACAATGCCCCTTCCGGCCGTAATGGCTTCGGAAGGGGCATTGTTTTACGCCTAACAGGAGTTGTCGGCTCTGGTGTGGAGAAACACACTCATCATGCCATCAGGCAATCCTACTTCATATCCGGCGTGATGATCCGGTAGTTGCCGCTGAGGTGCATGACGCTGAACAGGTACATCAGGCCGTCGAAATACGGATCGAAGTACCCGTCTTCGTAGGGCTCTAGTTTGGCGTTCCACACCTCATCCACAAACTTCCAGCTTTTGGCCTGCGTGCCCATGATCGACGCCGCTCCGGCCGTCGACACCAACCCGAGCGAGTGACGTAATTTTTGGAAGCCACCCGCCGGCAGAATCCATTCCGGCGTTGAGCCGTCGATGTTGTACTGATCGTCGTAGGTGGCGATGCCTTCGCAATAGAGGAAGTTCTGAAAGCGTCGCGCGTAGGCCTGTTGCCACGCCACATCTTTCGCGTACCAACTGTAGTCCATGGCGATGTTCATCGGAACGCGCCAGGAATCGTACCGGAAGGCATCGCCCATCCGGCCCCGGCTGTGGGGTGCACCGCTGAATTCGGCGTAGTCCGGCGTCAGGCCCGTTTTCGGATGCGTGGCCCGGTGCAGGAACGCGCGGGCAGTATCGGCGCAATCGCGGTAAAAATGCTCGTGGCCGTCCTTGGCGTATTCGGCCCAGACTTCGAAGAAGGCGGGCAGGTGATACGAGGGGTCGGTCCAATCGTAGCCCCCTTCGTGCGGTACAAAATTGATCTGTTTGTGCTCTACGTTGAGCACGTTCATGACGCCCTCGGTGCCGTCTTTGCTCCACATCGCATCCAGAATCCGTCGCGCTTCTCCGTAGTAGTCGATGCCGGTGTCGTTACCCCAGCGGTTGGCCGCAAACAACAGGTCCGTCACAAAGTAAAGTTCTCCGTCGGAGGCCGACCCTTCCGAATTATGCTTGCCGGTTTCCGGCTCCAGACTCCAGGCGAAGTAGGCATCGCGCGGTCCACCCTGATGCTGCATGTATTTGCGGGTCCAGCGCCACAGCCGGTCAAACACGTCCTTTTTGTTCAGCTGCACGGCCACCATCATCCCGTACGACAGTCCCTCGGTGCGGGCGTCTTTGTTCTTGATGTCCGACACGTAGGCCATCGAATCGCCCACCTCAAAATAGACCCGGTCGGGCCCTTCGAACACGTCGTGATACGCTTTTTGCAATTTGGCGTCGATCTCGGCCTGTGGATAACCCGCCTCCCGAAACACGTTGCGGTACCTGCCGGTTTTCCAGGCCCCGGTGGTCCAGGGCTTCATCTTTCCGCGCGGATCGGTCACATCCTGCGTGCAATCCTGCGCCGACGCCCCTTCGGGAAGAGCAATCCCACTGAGCAGCAGCCCGAGCAAAGCGGGCAGATACAGAGCTTTTTTCATACTAGCGAAAGAGAACGGGCGCGGGCTACTTACTCAATTGCCTCGGGTTATAGTGGACCCGAAAAATAGGACAGCAGTATAAGTGTAAACTTTTAACTTAAAGTCCTATGCAAAAGAGAAGATCATTTTCCTCTGAGTTTAAA